>NZ_AQOJ01001024.1:0-874 GCF_000364685.1 Xanthomonas sp. SHU 166 | reverse complement strand
CGGTGGTCGCGGCCAGCGCGCGCCTGGCGACCCTGGCCGCGGACCTGGGGTTCGTCGACGTCGCCCAGGCGGCCGGACCGATGCCGCAGCAGTTGGTCGCCGCAGCGGCCGCGATCGTAACGCGCTCGCCACCTCGCTGAACGCGGACCGCCGCCCGGGTTGCGGCCGCAGTGCCGCTCACGCCATGCTCCGGCGGTGCCGCGCCGACCGCCGCCTTGCTCGCGACGGGCGACGGCCCCCAGGACGCTGCCGATGACCGACGAAATCCCGATCACGCCTCGCCGTTCCACACGCTGGATCTGGTTGCTGCTGGTGCTCGCCACGCTGGCCGCGCTGGCGTTCGCCGGCTGGCGTGGCTGGGACTGGTGGCAGGCGCGCAGCGCGCGCGAACTGGCCCAGCAGTCGGAACTGCAGCAGCAACTGCAGGCCTTGCAGCAGGCCCAGGACAGCCTGCGCCGCGACCAGCGCGCCACCGCGCAGCGGCTGCAGGACGCGGCCAGCACCAACCGCGTGCTGCGCGACGAAATGCTCGGCCTGAGCCAGCGCAGCGCGCTGCTGGAGGCCAATGTCGCCAAGCTCGCCGATTCCAACCGTCACGGCGCGCAGGCGCTGCGCCTGGATGAGGTCGAACTGCTGCTCAACCAGGGCCAGCAGCGGCTGCTGCTGGCCGGCGATGCGGCCGGCGCGCGGCGTGCCTACGCGCTGGCCAGCGGTGTGCTGGACGGCATCGACGATCCGCAATTCCTCAACCTGCGCCAGGCGCTGCTGCAGGAACGCACCGCGCTGGACGCGCTGGGCGACGGGCCGCAGGCACGCCTGGCGGCGCAACTGGATGCCTTCGCCGCCAGCCTGGACAAGCTGCCGACGCAATTGC
>NZ_AQOJ01001023.1:0-6822 GCF_000364685.1 Xanthomonas sp. SHU 166 | reverse complement strand
GCCCCAGCCGCTGTGGCAGCGCCTGCTGGCGCCGCTGGTGAAGATCCGCCCCTCGCAGGGCGGCGTGCTGGCCGCCGGCTCGGAGCGCGTGGCCGCCCACGACGCGCTGCAGCTCGACCTGACCCTGGCGCGCGCGGCGCTGGAACGCGGCGACACGCGTGGCTATCGCAGCGCCCTGGCCGGCGCCGGGCGCTGGCTGTCGCGGCTGTGGCCGGAGTCGCCGCAACTGCGCGAACGCCGCGCCGCGCTGCGCACCCTGGCCAATGCCGATCTGCGCCCGACCATTCCCGAACTCGGAACCACCCTGCAACAGTTGCGCGCGATGCGCGACGCAAGGAGCCCGTCATGAAATCCCTCCGTTCCCTGATCGTGCTGTTGATCGTCATCGCGCTGGGCGTGATCGGTGCGCAATGGCTGGGGCAGGACCAGGTGCGCCAGCTCGGCGAGGTGATCGTGCGCGTCGGCGGCACCGACTACATCGCCTCGCTGCCGCAGGCCTCGCTGCTGCTGGTGATCGCGTTCCTGGCGCTGTGGCTGGTGTGGAACGTGCTCAGCTTCCCGTTCCGCGCCTGGGGCCGGCGCCGCCGCAAGCAGTCGCGCGCGCGCCTGCTCGACGGCCTGGCCGCCGCCCACGCCGGCCAGTGGACACGGGCCGAGAAGCAGCTCAACGCCGCCGCCGAAGACCCCGAGGTGAGCGCCATCGCCCTGATCGCCGCGGTGCGCGCGGCCGATGCGCGCGGCGACCGCGAGGCGACCGAGCGCCACCTGCGGCGCCTGGCCGAACGCGATCCCGCCGCGCATGCACTGCTGCTGGCCGAACTGCATCTGGAGCAGCAGCGCCCGGTCGATGCGATCAATGCGCTGGACGTGGCCGCGGCGCAGCCGCTGCCGCCGCGCGGGCTGTTGCTGCGCACCGAGGCACTGACCCGCATCGGTCGTGCCGGCGAGGCCTACGGCCAGCTCGGCGCGATCCGCCAGCAGCAGGCGCTGCCGCTGGAGGCGATCGCCACGCTGGAAACGCGCCTGGCCGCGGCCTCGCTGGACCAGGCCGCCGATGCCAATACCCTGGCCGAGCGCTGGGAGAGCCTGCCCAAATCGCTGCGCAGCGAGCCGGCGGTGGTCGCCGCCTACGCGGTGCGCGCGGCCGCCCTGCGCTGGGACGATGCGGCGCTGCGCAGCCTGGAGCAGGCGCTGGACACGCGCTGGGACGAAGGCCTGGCCGCGCTGTACGGGCGCCTGCCGGTGGAGAAGTACGATTCGCGCCGCGCCAGCGCGCAGCGCTGGCTGCAGGCGCATCCGGACAGCCCGGCGCTGCTGCTGACCCTGGCGCGTCTGGCCAGCCGCCAGCAGCAGTGGCCGCAGGCGGAGGAATTCCTGCACCGCGCGCTGGCGCTGGGTGCGGGTGCCGAGGCCTGGGAGGTGTTCGGTGACGGCTATGCCGACGCCGGCGACATGCTCGCGGCGCAGCGCTGCTACGCCAATGCGCTACGCGTGCAGCGCGGCGACATCGCGCAGCCGCTGCCCGAGCCGGTCGCGCCGGTGACCCCGATCGCGCCGGCGCCGGCGCCGGACAGCACAGAACGCCGCGACGACCATGGGTTCCCGCGGCTGGAGGGTTGAGTCCGTCCCCGTGTTGTCAGAGATGGCCGAGTCTGCAAGACCAGGCCGGGCACGCTGATCCGCGGCGAAAGCGCGTCATGGCTGCTTCCGGACGCGGCAGCGCACGCGCATCGCTCCTGCGCCGATCAGCGAAGAGGAGCACAGCAGAACGCATGGGCCGCGTCGTGTGCCCAGGCCGGCGGCGCGCCGGTCATCGCATCCGAAGGTAGGCCGGCCGCGTCCGTCCGCTCAGCGCCGCAAGGCCGGCGGCAGCGCCGGCAGGCGCGCCAGGAACGCGGGCGCCAGGCCCTTGTAGCGCGCGTAGCGCTCGTCCATGCGCCGCGGCACCAGAATGCGCGCGCCGAACATGCCCCAGATCAGCATGACCAGGAACACGGCGCCTCCCAGCCAGAACCCACTCTCACCGCCGACGGCGACTCCCAGCAGCGGGCCAACCAGGAAGGCACCGGCGATCAACAGGATGTACCGGTTGCGCCGACGCCGATGCGCCGCGCACATCCCGAGCACATGGCTGCTGCGCTTGCGCGCGACCAGCGCCGCGATCGCATAGACCAGGATGCTCACCAGGATCAGCGCGTACCAGCCCGGCGCGTGCCAGTAGAAGGTGCGCTTCTTGAGTTCGTCGTTGCCCAGCGCCGCCCCGCACTTCACGCAGTGCGGCGGGAACGGCGCATCGCGCAGGCACAGCAAATCCGTGCCATCGCGCCACAACGTCTCGCCCGGCAACGGCGGCGGCAGGCTGGACGGACTGGCGACGCTGGGCGCCTGGTACGGATTGAAACTGCCCTGCTCGGTCATGGCCTGCGCCCCCTGCGCGCCGTGTCGCCCGCGTGACGCAAGCGAATCGGCGGGCATGGTAGCGCGACGGATGCGGCGCGGTCAGCGCCGGGGCGGCGCCGCAGGGCCGAAGGCCGTGGCGCGGCGCACGCCGGCACGAGTGCCAGCGCGCGGTGACGCTCAGCGTTCGACGATCGCCACCACGCCCATGCCGCCGGCGGTGCAGATGGAGATCAGCGCGCGGCCGCCGCCGCGTTCGACCAGTTGCTTGGCGACGGTGGCGACGATGCGCGCGCCGGTCGCGGCGAACGGATGGCCGGTGGCCAGCGACGAGCCCACCGGGTTGATCTTGGCCGGATCGATCTGCCCCAGCGGCGCGTCCAGGCCGAGCCGGGTGCGGCAGTAGTCCTCGCTCTCCCAGGCACGCAGGGTGCACAGCACCTGCGCGGCGAAGGCCTCGTGGATCTCGTAGATGTCGAAGTCCTGCAAGCGCAGGCCATGGCGCTTGAGCATCTCCGGCACGGCCACGGTCGGCGCCATCAACAGGCCTTCGCCGTGCACGAAATCCACCGCCGACACCTGCGCATCGCGCAGGTAGGCCATCGGCACGTGGCCATGCGCCTGCGCCCATTCTTCCGAGGCCAGCAGCACCGCGGCGGCGCCGTCGGTCAGCGGGGTCGAGTTGGCCGCGGTCAGAGTGCCGCGGCCGCTGACCTTGTCGAAGGCCGGCTTCAGCGTGGCCAGCTTCTCCAGCGAGGTATCCGCGCGCAGGATGTTGTCGCGCTCCACGCCGCGGAACGGCGCGATCAGGTCGGCGAAGAAGCCGCGCTCGTAGGCGGCGGCCAGCTTGTGGTGCGAGGACACCGCCCAGGCGTCCTGCGAATCGCGCGAGATGTTCCACTGCTTGGCCATGTCCTCGCAGTGGTCGCCCATGCTCTTGCCGGTGCGCGGCTCGGCCACGCCCGGGAACTCGGGCTTGAGCTCGGCGAACTTGAAGCCGCGGGTCAGCGCGCGCAGCTTGTCGCCGGTGCTCTTGGCACGGTTGGCCGCCAGCAGCCGCGCGCGCAGCTTCTTGCCGTAGACGATCGGCACCTCGGAGGTGGTGTCCGAGCCGCCGCCGATGCCCGATTCGATCTGCCCCAGCGCGATCTTGTTGGCGACGGTGATGATGCTGTCCAGGCTGGTGCCGCAGGCGCGTTGCAGGGTGATGCCCGGAGTCAGCGGCGACAGCCCGGAGGACAGCGCCGCCTCGCGGCCCAGGTTCCAGTCACTGGAATGTTTGATCACCGCGCCCATCGCCACTTCGCCCAGCTGCTGCCCGTGCAGCCCGTAACGCTCGACCAGCGCGCCCAGCGTGCGCACCGACATGCCGAGGTTCCCGACATCCGCATACGCCGTGTTCTGCCGGCAAAACGGAATGCGGACGCCGCCGAGAATGGCGACGGGACGGGCTGCTGGCATGGGATTACCTCGCGCGAGGGGAGTCGGGGACATGGCCTGCACGGTAGCGCAGGCATAATGAAGCGAGTGTAGCTATGCGCCCGCGACGGGCCAACCGCCAATCCCATGACCCAAGCCTCCGCCACTCGCCACGCCCACGGGGTCATCGCCCTGGAATTGTCCTCCGGGCGCGAACCGGCGCACCCGGCGCTGCCGCATGCGCAGGCCGCCGAACTGGCCGAAAAGGTCGGCCGCGATCTGGCGCAACTGGTGCCGGCGGTGCGCGAACTGGAACTGAGCCTGGCCGGCGCGCATTTCGACCCGGCCGAAGCGTTGCGTCCGGGCTGGCCGCTGCATCGGCGCCTGGAGGAACTCGCCGCCCGCGCGCCCGGCCGCGCCGAAGGCCCGCGGTTGCTGGCCTTCGGCACCGATGCCGACGGCAGCGTGCCGCTGCCGTTCCAGGCCGATGCCGGCCTGCGCGGCGGCGCATTGCGGGTGGTGCCGTTCCTGCTCAGCGGCCCGGCCGACACCGTGCAGGCGGTGGCCGAAGCGCTGGAGGACGTGTTGCTGGCGCAGGGCATGGCGCAGGCCGATACCGCGCTGCTCGCGCAGAAGGGCTTTGGCGCGGAGATCGAGCACGCCCGCTACCTGACCGGCCACGACCTGGCAGCGATGATGTCGATGCAGTACGACAACCAGGGCCTGGCGCCGCTGTGGCCGTTGATCGAGACCGCGCTGCTGGCACCGGACCAGGAAGAATGGCTGCAGGCCCCGCCGGAGCCGCTGCTGCGCTACCGCGAAGGCGAGGTGCGCATGGCCCTGTTCGACCCGGCCAGCTGGTGCGCGCACTACGCCTACGACCGCCAGGACTGCGAACGCCTGCAGCGGGTCTATGAGCAGTACCTGGCGCGCCAGCGGCAACTGGCCGCGGTGCTCGAGGCCCACGGCCTGCCGGTGCTGTATGTGCATTGCGAGAGCGGGCAGGACGCCAAGCAGGCGTTGCTGGCGGCCTGAGCTGAGCCGCGTTCGCACTTCAATCAGAGGTACGTCGCACCGAATCAAGCGCGGGTATTGCACCGCGCGAGTACGCGTTACCTCAACACTTCAAATGTCGGTCCAGCGCCAGGCCTGGCATGGCGGCATGCGTCCGGATACCGGCTGCCAGCAATGGAATTTGCGGTACGCAGTTGCTTCAAACCATCGTAGCGAGGACATCTCATGCACGACGTGTTGACCGTGGACACGCTGTGCGCGCGCCAACAGGCGGGCGAACACCTCAAGTTCGTCCACTTCTGGGGGCACACACCGAAGCAGCCCGGCGCCATCGACCGCAGTTGCTTCAGCCAATGGTTCGAGGCGCCCTTCGTGCTTGATTCGGTGACCTATCCAACCGCCGAGCATTACATGATGGCCGGCAAGGCGCGGCTGTTCGGCGATCATGCCGCCTGTGCCCGCATTCTGGCCGCCGCGCATCCCGGAGAAGCCAAGGCGATCGGGCGGGAGATCCAGGGTTTCGATGAATACACCTGGCGCGATGCCCGCATGCAGTTGGTCATCGCGGGCAACCTGGGCAAGTTCGGCCAGCATGCGGCGCTGAAGACCTTCCTGCTCGGGACCGGCGGCAGGGTGCTGGTCGAAGCCAGTCCGGTCGACCGGATCTGGGGCATCGGCCTGGCGGCGGACGACCCGCGCGCCGCCGATCCCACGACGTGGCAGGGCGAGAACCTGCTGGGCTTCGCCCTGATGGAGGTCCGCCGGCGACTGGCGGAATCAGATCCTCGCTGAGCGCGACAGACGATGCCGCTCTGCTTCATGCAGCCTCGATCCGGCGCGACTGGAGCCACTTTCCGGATATCAGCGGATCCAGGAAGCGAAAGACAGCGGCGCCCGCAACACGGATGCCGCCATCACGAACGTCATCCAGCGTGCACTTACTGCGCCGGCGCGGCCGCCGCGTCGCCCTTGATCACGCCACAGGCCAGGCGGCCGCCGGCGTTGCCGGTGGGCTGGCTCTTGTAGTCGTCCGGGTCGGCGTGGACGATCACCGCGTGGTTGAGGATGTCGAAGCCGTCGCCCTTGCCGATGTTGACGTTGTTGGACACCGCCGCATCGATGGTCGCCTTGCCCTCGGCGTCGGCCTTGAGATTGGGCATGTCGCCGCCGTGGTGCGGATCGCTGCCAACCTGGCCGTGCTCGGTCTTGGCCGGGTTGAAGTGGCCGCCGGCGCTGCTGCCGTCCGGCGCGCTGCAGTCGCCGAACTCGTGGATGTGGAAGCCGTGTTCGCTGTTGGGCTTGAGCCCGGTGATGGTGCCGGTGACGTGCACCGCGCCGTCGACGGTGGTGAACTTGACCTCGCCGGCCACTTCGTTGCCCTGGGTCGGGCTGAGCGCGGCACTGGCGCTGCCGGTGGCGTTGGTCGCGGCCGGTGGTGCGCTCGCGGCCGGCGCGGCGGCGGGTTCGGGGGTCGCCGCCGGCGTGGCGGCGGGTTCTTCGCGCTTGCAGGCGCTCAGCGCCAGGGTGGTGGCCAGGAACAGCAGACTGGGAAGGGTACGACGCACGGGGGTTCTCCTTCGTTGCAGAGCCGCGGAATGCGGACGGACCTCCCAGGCGGACCCGGGCGGAAGTAGCGATGCGAGGTCAGCGCAGCGGGCGGATCACGCCGCAGGCCACGCGCGCGCCGGCATTGCCGGCCGGCTGGCTGTGGTAATCATCGGGATCTGCGTGTGCCACCAATGCGCGGCCGACGATATCGTTGGCCGCGCCGCCGCCGAGCACCACGCCGTGCAGCAGCACGTCGATCTGCGCGGTGCCATCGGCCGTGGCGTTGAGGTTGTCCATGTCGCCGGCGTGGTGCGGGCCGCTGCCGGCGCGGCCGTGCGGCGCGCCGAGCGGATTGAAGTGGCCGCCGGCGCTGCTGGCGTCGGCCGCGCTGCAATCGCCGCGCTCGTGCACGTGGAAGGCAAAGCTGCGGTTGGGCTGCAGGCC
>NZ_AQOJ01001022.1:0-495 GCF_000364685.1 Xanthomonas sp. SHU 166 | reverse complement strand
TGGGGCGCTGGCGGCGCTGGGGCTGGGCTGCTGCGCGCAGGCGGCCAGCGGCACGGTCAGCGCCAGCAGGCCCAACAGATGGTGGCGGATACGGTGAGTCATCGGACGCAAGCCTCCGGTTCGGGAAGGGGAACAACGAGGGGACGAAGCAACGGGGACCACGCGCCGGAATGAGGCACGGACGCCTGCCGGCGCGCGGGGTCAGGGCTACGGATGCAGCGGCGGGTTGGCCACGGCGTCGGCAGGCAATCGGGGTTCGAACGGATAGAACGCCGCCGGGTCCGCGCCGCTGTGCGGGAAGCTGGCGGTGAATTCGCTCCCGGCATCGGCGGATGGCAGCGTCGAGCGCGGCCACGGCCGGGCCTGCAGCGGCGTCGCCGGATGCCCGAACGGATCGCTGGCGCGTTGCGCGACCATCGTCGGCGGCGCGACCGGCGCAACGAACGGCGTCTGCGCCGGCGCCTTGGCCTGCGGTTTGGTAGGCGCCGCTGCGGC
>NZ_AQOJ01001021.1:0-1693 GCF_000364685.1 Xanthomonas sp. SHU 166 | reverse complement strand
GCATTGGCTGGCGCCGCTGTGCATGGCCGCCGCCGCCGCGCTGGCCACCCTGGCTGGCTGCCGCGCGCGCCAGCAGATCGAACGCCTGGATGCGGCGCTGGCGCGTGCCGCGCTGGCCGAGTCCGAGCGCAACGCCCTGCAGCACGACGTGCACGTGCGCGAGCGGCTGGAACAGGAACTGCTGCAGGCCAAGCAGGCCGCCGAGGCCGCCGTGCTGGCCAAGGGCGAGTTCCTGGCGACGATGAGCCACGAGATCCGCACCCCGCTCAACGGCATCATCCCGATGCTGGAACTGATCGGGCGCGGCCCGCTCGGCCTGGACCAGCGCGAGATGCTGCGCGCGGCCAACACCTCCTCGCTGCAACTGCTGCGCATCGTCGACGACATCCTGGACTACTCCAAGCTGGAAGCGAACCGGCTGGAGCTGGAGATCACCACCTTCAACCTGCGCGAACTGCTCGACGGCGTGCTGGAGCTGATGCAGCGCGCGGCCGAGGCCAAGGGCCTGCGCATGGCGCTGCAACTGGACCCGGCGGTGCGCCTGCCGGTGCGCGGCGATCCGGTGCGCCTGCGCCAGGTGCTGAGCAACCTGCTCGGCAACGCGGTCAAGTTCACCGCGCGCGGCGGCATCGACCTGGGCGTGCGCCGGCTCGGCGAGACCCCGGCACAGCACCTGCTGCGCTTCGAGGTACGCGACACCGGCATCGGCATCAGCGCCGAGCGCCAGGAGCACCTGTTCCAGGCCTTCACCCAGGCCGACGCCTCCACCACCCGCCTGTACGGCGGCACCGGGCTGGGCCTGACCATCTGCAAGCGCATCGTCGAACTGATGGGCGGGCGCATCGGCGTGGCGTCGCGGCAGGGCCAGGGCGCCACGTTCTGGTTCGAGATCCCGCTGCTGAAGGTGATCGGCGACCTGCCGCAGAATCCGGGCGGCCTGCCGCGGCTGCATGCGCTGCTGGTCGGCGCCGACCAGCGCCTGCAGCAGCGCCTGAACGTGCTGCTGCCGAACTGGGGCGTGCAGGTGAGCAAGGTCGATTCGACCCAGGAGGCGCTGGAGCGGCTGCGCGGCAACGGCAGTGGCGGTAGTGTGCGCCCGACCTACGACCTGGTGATCGGCGACCTGGACGGGCTGCGGCAGAGCGCGCGCGCCCTGCAACGGGCGGTGGCGCGCCTGCCGGCGCCGCAGACCGCGCGGTTGATCTGGCTGTATGGCGAGGCCGACATTCCCGAGGAAATCCGCGCGCACGGCGCGCTGCTGTCGCGTCAGGCCGCCGACATCGACCTGCGCAGCATGCTGGCGCTGGCCCCGGCGACGCCGAGCCTGGCCAGCGAGACCGCTGGCGATGGCGCCGACACCGCCGACGCGTTCTACCACGATGCCTTCGCAACGGACCTCATGGACGCCCCCGCACCGGCCCGCGCCGCGGAACCGACGACCGTGGTGGCCGACGCGTCGCCGCCGCGCAGCGGCTACCGCCTGCTGCTGGTCGAGGACAATCCGGTCAACCTGATGGTGGCGCGGCGGCTGCTGGAATCGCTCGGCCACCACGCCGACAGCGTCGAGGACGGCGCCGCCGCATTGGCGCAGTTGTCGCGGCAGTCGTACGACCTGGTGATGATGGACTGCCAGATGCCGGTGCTGGACGGCTACGCCGCTACCCGGCAGTGGCGCCAGCGCGAGGCCGATGCG
>NZ_AQOJ01001020.1:0-715 GCF_000364685.1 Xanthomonas sp. SHU 166 | reverse complement strand
TGCAGCGCTGGCTGCCGCTGCAGCCGGCGGTCGCGCCGGCCAGCACGGCGTTCGCGCCGGAGGCGGATGCAGCCGCGGACGGGTCCGCGGCGATCGCCAGCGGGCCAACGGCGGATGCGCTCGCCGACGCGGTGCACGTCGAAGCGCAGGACACCCGCCACACCACCCAGCACACGACGGACGCCGCCACGGCGTCCAGCCCCACCACCACGTCGACCGCCTCGCTGCCATCGCCCGATCACGCCACGCTCGACGTCCCCCCGGCAGCGCCTGCGTTGGAACAGGACCTGGCATCGCGCGGCGCCACCGCAACGTCGACGCTGCCGCTCGCCGCGCCGGAGGCAGACGATCCGGAACCGCCCTCAGCGGTGCCGGCGCCGGTGCTGGAGATCGCCGTGCTCGACGAGTTGCGCGAGGTCATCGGCTCGGCCAGCGTGGCGCAGATCGTCGAGCTGTTCTTGGCCGATGCGCCGCTGCTGATCCAGCGCCTGGAGCAGGCTGCGGCGGCGGCGCAGAGCGACGCGCTGCGCGAGGCCGCACACACGCTGAAGTCCTCGGCCGCCAACCTCGGCGCGCTGGCGCTGTCGGCGGCGGCGCTGCGCATCGAGTCGGGCGTGCGCACCGGCACGCTGGAGCGCCCGGTGGTCGCGGTCGCCCTGGTGATCGCCGAGTTCGCGCGCGCGCGCCTGGCGCTGAGCGGCTACCGCGCCAGTGT
>NZ_AQOJ01001019.1:0-320 GCF_000364685.1 Xanthomonas sp. SHU 166 | reverse complement strand
CGCAGCTGCAGCGTTTCGCCGCGCTGCATGCCGGCGGCGAGGCGCAGCAGCTGGCCGACAACGCGCATGCGCGCATCGAGGTGCTGCAGGCCGGCGCGCTCGCGCTGCCGGTGACGGTCGGCGAACGCCACCCGGGCAACGCCTGGGTGTGCTCGCCGCGCACCACCTATGCCGACTACGCCGCCGAGGAAGCCGCGCGGCTGTTGCCGGGCGCGCTGGCCGCGCCGGTACGCGGCCTGTGCGGCGGCATCGGCGCCTGGCTGGACTGGGCACGGATCGACCGTGCGGTCACCCTCAACAACTGGCTGCTGTCCACCAAC
>NZ_AQOJ01001018.1:0-484 GCF_000364685.1 Xanthomonas sp. SHU 166 | reverse complement strand
GCCCCCCGCCGCTGCCGCCGAGCGGCTTGCGCGCGTTGCTGGATGTCGCACGCGCGCGCTGGCCCGACCACGCGCTGTGGTTCCGCTCGCTCAACGCGGTGGATACGCCGCAGTGGCTGCACGCGCTGCAGGCCGAAGGCTTCACCCTGATCGGCAGCCGCCAGGTCTACCTGTACGAGGACTGGCCGCAACTGTTGCGCCATCGCGACCTGGCCCGCGACCTCAAACTGGTCGACCGCCGCGACCTGCAGCGCTGCGGCAACGACGCCATCGGCGAGGCCGACTATCCGCGCATCGCCGCGCTGTATGCGCAGCTGTATCTGGAGAAATATTCGCACTGCAATCCGGCCTACCACGCCGGCTTCCTGCGCGCCTGGCACCGCGCCGGGCTGCTGCGCTTCGACGGCTTCCGCGATGGCGACGGGCAACTGGTCTGCATCACCGGCCTGTTCGGCGTCGGCGGCACCGTCACCGCACCGATCGT
>NZ_AQOJ01001017.1:0-1665 GCF_000364685.1 Xanthomonas sp. SHU 166 | reverse complement strand
CCCCCCCCTGCCGCAGCGGCTGGCGCTGTACCGCACCCTCACCGCCTGCGGCATCGACCATGCGCGACGGTATGGCCAGCGCCTCAACCAGAGCGCCGGCGCGGCCAGTTTCAAGCGCCAGCGCGGCGGCATGCCGGTCATCGAGTACAGCGCGGTCGATGCGCGCCACCTGCCGCTGCGCCGACGCCAGCCGATCGCCGCGCTCGGCGCCCTGACCCGGCGCATCGGTGTCCCGCTGATGCGCCAGTACCGGCTGTGAGGCCAGGCAGCGCCGGGCCCGAAGGCGGGCCGTAATCGTTTTCAGCGTCGATCGCGCATGCCGCGTCGGCTGCCCGACGCTGGCACTGGCATATACTTTGCTGCATCTGCAACATCTCATCGCCGCTGCGGCCCGGAACATCTGTGGAATGGATTGCGCATCTGGCCCATGCCGGCACCTTGCTGATCGTCAACGCATTGCTCGCGGCGGTGTCCTCGGCGATGTTCCTGGCGCTGTACGTCACCGGCCGCAAGGAACGGCACGCCCGCAGTCTGTTGCTGCTGACGCTGAGCTACGCCGTGTTCACCCTGGGCTTCGGCACCCTGCTGGCGCCGGCCTGGCACTACATGGACGTCTGGGTCGCGCCCGCCGGCAACGTCACCCTGGACGTGGCCACCGCACTGACGCTGATGGCGGTAAACGCCTACCTGCGACGCCCGCTGCTGCAGTGGACATTGCTGGTCCCGATCGCGCTGCTCTGCGCGCTGGAACTCTACAGCCTGCACTACACAGGCCTCGATCACCGCATCATGGTGATCTTCGGCGGCCTGGTACGCGGCATGCTGACCCTGGCCACCGCGGTGGCGCTGTGGCGCCACGCCGACAGCACCGTGCGCACGCCGGCGCGCTTCACGGCCGTCTTCCATTTCCTGTGGGCCGGCATGGTCGGGCTGCGGGTGGTCTGGTGGGCCTTCCATCCCGACGTCGATACCAGCTACGACCCGACCACCAACTTCGGCCTGCTCTCGCGCATCGTACTGACCGCCAGCATCACCCCCGGCTTCCTGTGGATGCTGACCCGCGAAATGAACGCGGAACTGCGGCGGCACGCCTCGCAGGATCCACTCACCGGGGTCACCAATCGCCGGGTGATGTGGGAGCGCGGCGAGGCGGCGACCCTCGATGCCGCACGCAAGCGGGCGTCGATCGCGGTGCTGATGATCGACGTGGACCATTTCAAGGCGATCAACGACCGCTTCGGCCATGCGGTCGGCGACCAGGTGCTGGTCGCCATCGCGCAGACCCTGACGCAGCACATCCGCATGCCCGACTTGCTGGCGCGCATCGGCGGCGAGGAGTTCATGGTGCTGATTCCGCAGGGCGACGAGGCGTCGGTGCGCGATCTCGCCGAACGCCTGCGGCGGCGCATCGAGCAGCAACAGATCGATGCCGCGCCGGAGGCCCCGCTGGTGTGCACGGTGAGCATCGGCTACTGCCTGTCGTCGCCCGGGGCGCAGGCGTCCTGGCAGACCCTGGTGCTGGCCGCCGACCAGGCGCTGTACGCGGCCAAGCGCGCCGGCCGCAACCGGGTCGCCGGCACCACCATCACATGAACGCGCGCGGCGCGCGGCACACCACGCGCGTGGCGCCGGCGGCATGAGCGCCTGGCATCCGTCCCTGTACCG
>NZ_AQOJ01001016.1:0-2159 GCF_000364685.1 Xanthomonas sp. SHU 166 | reverse complement strand
CAACGCGAGGCGATCGACGCGCTGGTGCGCGCGCATGCGCTGGACGCCGGCAACCGCGCACCCACCGCGCTGGCGCGCGCGGCCATGGCCTGCGTGGCCCTGCCCACCTGCGGCCTGGCGATGGCCGAGGCCGAGCGCTACCTGCCGGCGTTCGCCGCGCAGTTGCAGCCATTGCTGGCGCACCACGGCCTGCAGGACGCGCCGATCCTGCTGCGCATCTCCGGTTGCCCGAACGGCTGCTCGCGGCCGTACCTGGCCGAGATCGCACTGGTCGGCAAGGCGCCGGGCCGCTACAACCTGATGCTCGGCGGCGACCACCGCGGCCAGCGCCTCAACACCCTGTACCGCGAGAACATCGCCGAGCCGGAGATCCTCGCCGCGCTGGAACCGCTGTTCGCGCGCTATGCCAACGAGCGGCATGAGGACGAGCGCTTCGGCGATTTCCTGCACCGCACTGGCGTGGTCGAGTTGCCCGCCTATCCCACCCACCGTCACCTGATTCCGTCGGAACTGCACGCATGAGCGCTCTGCCCGCCGCCTCCCAAGACGCCTCCGCCAACGCACCGGTGCCGGCCCTGGATCTCGATGCCGCCAATGCGCTGCTGGCGACGCTGTCCGCGCCGGAGCGCGTGGCCTGGGCGCTGCAGCACGGCCCGGCCGAAGCGGCGCTGTCGTCCAGCTTCGGCGCGCAATCGGCCGCCACCCTGCACCTGCTGACCCGGCAGCGCCCGGACATCCCGGTGATCCTGATCGACACCGGCTACCTGTTCGCCGAGACCTACCGCTTCGCCGACGCGCTGACCGAGCGGCTCAAGCTCAACCTCAAGATCTATCGCCCGCTGGTCAGCCGCGCCTGGATGGAAGCGCGCCACGGCCGCCTGTGGGAACAGGGCATGGTCGGCATCGAGCAGTACAACAATCTGCGCAAGGTCGAGCCGATGCGCCGCGCCCTGGACGAGCTGAAGGTCGGTACCTGGTTCACCGGCCTGCGCCGCAGCCAGTCCGACAGCCGCGCGCAGACACCGTTCGTGCAGAAGCGCGGCGAGCGCTACAAGATCAACCCGATCGCCGACTGGAGCGACCGCGACCTGTGGCAATACATGCAGCAGCACGACCTGCCCTATCACCCGCTATGGGAACAGGGCTACGTCTCCATCGGCGATTTCCACACCACCCGCCGCTGGGAACCGGGCATGCGCGAGGAAGACACCCGCTTCTTCGGCCTCAAGCGCGAGTGCGGGATCCACGAGGATCTGTGAGACGTGCCAGCACACGTTCGGGCTTTTTGTAGGCGCGGCGTCAAGTGCGACGGGCGTTAACAGCCACACTGCGTTTTTTCAGTAGAAGCGGCTTCAGCCGCGACCGGGTTTCATGGGAACGCCCGGTCGCGACTGAAGCCGTCTCTACAGAGACAGCCCCTTATCTCCAGTGCAAGGCTGACGGCAACAATGACCACGGATCGCTCTTTGTGGGAGGGACTTCAGTCCCGACTGCAACAAGTCGGATGCGCCGATGGATCGGCTTATCGCGGCAGCATCACAGCACATTCCGACATCGACCCGCTAAGCCGCCACCACCGGCTCCCGCCGCAGCACCAGCACCCAGTCCAGCCCCAGCATCAGCAGCAAGGACACACCCACCAGCGGAAACAGCATCCCGCCCAGCACCAGCAGCGCGACCACGCCGCGCAGCGTGCGCCGGTCCGCCGGCAGCGGCGGCACCCCGAGCCCGCCCTGTGGGCGCCGCTTCCACCACATCACCGCCGCGCTCACGCACAGCAGCACGATGCCCAGGCAGGCCACGATCAGCACGATCTGGTTGAGCGCACCGTACTCCTGGCCCAGGTGCACGTTGATGCCCCACTCCAGCGTCTTGGCCAGCGGGCCGTAGTCGGCGTAGCGCATGTCCAGCAGCACCTGGCCGCTGTACTGGTCCAGGTGGATCACCCGCTGCTGCGCCAGGTCCGGCGGATACACCGAAGCGGTATAGACCCCACGTGCGCCGCGCGGCAGCGCCACGCTGTAGCCGGGCGCGATGCCGCGCGCCTGGAACCGCGCCACCGCCGCATCCAGGCCGATCGCGCCCGCCGCCGGCATGGCGTCCGGCATGTCGGCCATGCCGCCGTGTTCGCCATGCTCCTCGTGTCCACCATGCGCGCC
>NZ_AQOJ01001015.1:0-2901 GCF_000364685.1 Xanthomonas sp. SHU 166 | reverse complement strand
ACCAGCCGCTGCGGCGGCCGCCCGCGCACCGTGGTCACGCCGCCGCGGCGCCCGCGCGGCCACCACAGGTACACGCCGGTGAACACCAGCAGGATCGCCCAGCCGGCGGCCACCTCGATCAGCGCATTGGCGAACCAGCCGACGTAGTCGAGGCTGTGCAGGCGGCGGATGGTCCAGGCCACGGTGCCGTGCTCGGGCAACTGCCCCAGCACCCGCGCCCGGTACGGATCCACGTACACGACCTGGCGGCGGCCATCGGCGGTGGCGATGGTCACTTCCGCCGAGGCATCGCGCCGCGGCGGCGTGGTGTAGCGCAGTGCCTGGCCGGGTTGCGCGGCCAGCGCCGCGTCCAGCAGCCGCTGCGGCGCCAGCGTCTGCGCGTGGGCGGGTACCGACACGGTCTTCAGCGCGCGGTGGAAGTAGCCGTCGATCGGCTGCTGATAGACGAAGGCGGCACCGGTCAGCGCCAGCCAGACCAGCAGCGGCAGCACCAGCAGGCCGGCATAGAAATGCCAGCGCCACACGGCGCGGTAGAAGCGTGCCGGCGCCACAGCGGAAGCGGGAGAGTGCGTCGCCATCACCAGCCCCAGCTCAGCGTGGCGTACAGCGCGCGGCCGTCGCCGGGCGAGTAGCCGGAGGACCCGCTGTCGTACCAGGCGTAGACGTAGTGCCGGTCGGTCAGGTTCTTCAGTTGCAGCGAGACCTCGCGCTGTGCACGCCAGCGCCAGGTCGCGCCGAGATTGGCCAGTGCGTAGCCGCCGTAGCGGCCGAGGGTGTTGCTGCGCTCCACGTAGTAATCGCCCTGTGCGTTGCCCCAGGCCGACAGTGTCAGCCGCGGCGTGGCCTGCCAGTCGATGCCGGCGTTGGCCAGGTAGTGCGGCACGTTCTCGATTTCCTTGCCGCGTGTGGCCGGCGCGCTCGGGTCGGGGGTGACGATGACCGCGCGCTGCCGCGAATACGCCAGCCACAGCGTCCAGCGCTCGTCCGGACGCAGGTTCAGTTGCGCATCCCAGCCGCGGCGCAGGGTCTTGCCGACGTTGCCGACCTCGCCGGTGCCGACGCTGCCGTTCACGCCCAGGATCGTGGCCACTTCGTCGGACGCACGCTGCTCCCAGTAAGCCACGCGTGCGTCCCAGCGCTGCTGCGCACCGGCGAACTTCAGGCCGGTCTCCCAGCCATCGTTGTAGGACGGTGCCAGGTTGCGCGCCTGGGTACGGTAGGCGCCGTTGCCGCTGCCGATCTGGAACGTGCGGCCGATGTTGGCGTACAGGCTGGCCTGCCCAGTGAGCGCGTACACCGCGCTCAACTTGGGCTGACGGATCGTGCCGTAGGCGTAGGTCGGATAGCGCGCGCCGCTGGCGAGGTCGCGGAACTGCCCGCCGACGCGATCCACCCGATAGCCCGGCACCAGTTGCAGGCGTTCGGTCGGGCGCAGCACCGCCTGCACGTAGGCGCCTTCGGTATGCAGATCGAAGTCCCAGTCGCGCAACGGCGCGGTGCGCACGCGTGCCACCGTGCGATAACGCTGCGAGAGGCTGTCCTGCCACTGCGCGTCGACCCCGCCCTCCAGCGCGAAGGCATCGGCACGCGCCAGCGCCGGGCGCCAGCTGAATCTGGCCAGCACGCCGCGCTGGCGCTCGTCGGTGTCGCGCTCCTGCTGCGCACCGGCCGCGGTGAAGCGCACCCAGCGCTGATTGTCGTAGCGGTTCCAGTACGCCTTGGCGCTGCCCTGCACGGTCTCGGCCAGGCGCGCGTCCAGATGCAGCGACACCTGCGTGGTGTGGCGCTGGCTGCGGTCGTCGCGCGCGTAGTCGGGCGAACTGCGTGGCGCGCGCTGCGCGGTGGCGTAGTCCAGATACCCCGCCTCCAGCGCCGTGTTGCGGTAGTCGCGCGCGCTGAGTCCGGCACGCCAGCGCCCGTCCGGATCGGTGTAGAACCACTTGCCGGCGAACGCATGCTTGCGCGCGTCGGCATGGTCGCGGTAGCCGTCGCTGTCGCGCCAGGCGGCGAAATAGTTCTGGCTCCAGGCGCCGCGCTCGATGCCCTGCGTCGCCTGCACCTCGCGGGTGCCGAAGCTGCCGACGGTGACGCTGGCGCGGCCGTCGTTGCCGCCGCTGCGGGTCAGCACGTCGACGCTGCCGGCGATCGCGTTCAGGCCGTAGCGCGGGTCGTTGGTACCGCGCACGATCTCGATCGCGGCGATGTCCAGCGGGAACACCGCATCCAGGTACGGCATGGCGCCGGCATTGTCGTTGCTGGGCACGCCGTCGATCAGCAGCTTGACCGCATTGACCCGGCCTTCGCCGTTGAAGCCGCGGAAGGAGAAGCGCCCGGCGTCGGTGCCCATCTTGAACTGGGTCACCTGCACGCCGGGCGCGCGCATCAGCAACTCCCAGCTGTAGTCCACATGCTGGTCCTGCAGCAGATCGCCGCCGAGGATGTCGACGGAACTGAACACGCTGCGCGCGCTGGAACCGGCGGCGAGCGGCGAGGTGGCCTGGACCTTGCCCAGGGTCAGCACGGAATCGCCGGCGGCGCCGGGTGGCGCGTCGGCGGCATGGGCGGGCGCGGCCGCGGCGAGACACACACAACAGCACGCCACCACCGGTGGCATGGCAGGAAAACGGAACATGGCGAAAACTCCATCGGCACGAGGGCGTGCCGCAGCGGCGCCGCGGCACGGGAACGGCAACCCGTGGATCAGGAGAACAGCGGTGGTCCGCGCGGCGGGTGTGCGCGGCGTGCGGCGGCCGTGACGACAAGGCTGTGCCGCGCCGCCACCGGCACTGGCGGACAGCGCCAGGGCAGCAACGCCAGCAACAGCGCCACCCACGGCAGCAGCCGCGCGGCGAGCAGGCAGTAATCGCAGGCCGGCGCGTGCGCCAGGCCGGCATCGTCGTG
>NZ_AQOJ01001014.1:0-2519 GCF_000364685.1 Xanthomonas sp. SHU 166 | reverse complement strand
GGCGGCGCCAGCAGCAGCAGGCCGAGCGCCAGCGCGGCGAGCACGGCCCAACACGACGGCAGCTGGCGGAGACGGACCATCGGCGCATTCTAGAGGGTGCGACGGCCATTGAAACGCGTGCGATGCCGTGTGCGGCGAAGTGACGCATGCACGTCGTGGCGGTGCCGGACCGGCAGCGTCCTCGGTCGGTAGACCGAAGCCCCAGCGGCCGCTACCGCCCCCGGAGCACGGCCGCATCGCCATCGTCCTGCCGCCGCCCAGGCGCCCGGCAAGGTGGTCCATCCGCTGCCTGGCCGGACCATGCGCTCTCTGCAGATCGACGACGGGCCGGCGTTTCCGACGCGGCGGCGACCATCGCGGGCGCCGCGCACCGCCGTGTCCGGCGAGCGCGGCGCTTGCATGGCGCCCCGATTGCGGCACCATCGGCCGCGGCCGCGTGGAGGATTCCGGCACGGCCGCCCTTGTTCCGTCCCACTCAGCGAGCCGCCCATGCCCACGATCACGATCTACCACAACCCCGCCTGCGGCACTTCGCGCAATGTGCTCGGGCTGATCCGCAACAGCGGCGTCGAGCCGACCGTGATCGAATACCTGAAGACCCCGCCCGACCGCGCCACCCTGCAGACGCTGGCGGCGGCCAGCGGGCTGCCGCTGCGGGAGCTGATCCGGCAGAAGGGCACGCCCTACGCCGAACTGGGACTGGACGACCCGACGCTGGACGATGACGCGCTGCTGGAGGCCATCCTGCAGCACCCGATCCTGCTCAACCGGCCAATCGTGGTCAGCCCACTGGGCACGCGCCTGTGCCGGCCGTCGGAGACGGTGCTGGAAATCCTGCCGACGCCGCAGCGCGGCGCCTTCGCCAAGGAGGACGGGACGCCGCTGGTCGACGCGCAGGGCCGCTGGGTGGGCTGACCAGGCGACACCGCCTGCGCAGCCGATTCGCTAAGCGCAGGTGCAGCGCACGCGAGCACCATGTGAACGCCGCGTCGGCAAAAACCGTGACAGGTACCATAGACTGCGTGCCTTTCCGCCCGAGTCGCGCCGCATGTCTCCCGTCGAACCCGCCGCCGACCCGGTCTATTGCGCGGCCAAGCCCCGCAACGAAGCGCTGCGGCTGGACGCCTTGCACAGCTACGCGATCCTGGACACCCCGCGCGAGCCGGCGTTCGACGACATCACCCGGCTGGCCGGGCTGATCTGCCAGGCGCCGATCGCGGTGGTCAACCTGATCGACAGCGAGCGCCAGTGGTTCAAGAGCGAGATCGGGCTGGGCACGCGCGAAACGCCGCTGGCGACCTCGCTGTGCGCGCACGCTCTGCTCGAGGACGACCTGCTGCTGGTGCCGGATACCCGCGAGGACCCGCGCTTCGCCTGCAATCCGCTGGTCACCGGCGAGATGCGCCTGCACTTCTATGCCGGCGCGCTGCTGAAGACCTCCGACGGCCTGGCCCTGGGCACCGTCTGCGTGCTGGACCGGCGCCCGCGCCAGCTCAGCTACGAGCAGATCGAAGCGCTGCGCGCGCTGGCGCGGCAGGCGATGGGCCAACTGGAACTGCGCAAGGCGCTGCATCTGGCGCAGGAATCCAACCATTACCGCAGTCGCCTGATGGCCATCGCCGGCCACGACCTGAAGACCCCGCTGCGTACCGCGTCCTATGCGCTGAGCAAGCTGCAGCGCCAGCAGGACGCGGCGCAGGATGGTTCGCTGGAGACCGCACGCACCGCCTTGAACCAGGTGGCCAGCGGGCTCGACCAGCTCGCCACCAACGCCGCCGCCGGCGAGCTGCGCCTGCCGGCACTGCAGACCCTGGCCCTGACCGACGTGCTGGCACCGATCCTGGCCACCTGGCAGCCGCAGGCCGCGGCCAAGGGCGTGCAGCTGCGCAGCGTGCCGACGTCCTTGCGCGTGCTCAGCAGCGCGGCCTTGCTGTCCACGTTGCTCGGCAACCTGCTCGGTAACGCGGTCAAGTACACCGCGCAGGGCAAGGTGCTGATCGGCTGCCGGCGCCGCGGCGACCAGGTGACGGTGGAGATCATCGACCGCGGCATCGGTATGGACGAAGAGGGCCTGCGCACGCTGTTCCAGGCCTTCCGCCAGGCCGACCCGCGCAGCGACGGCCTCGGCCTGGGCCTGTGGATCGTGCGCCGCGCCGCCGAGACCCTGGGCTGCACCGTGGAAGTGCGCAGCCAGCCGGGCCACGGCAGCCGCTTCACCGTGCTGCTGCCGGCGGCGAGCACGGACGCCTGACGCCCGAGCCACGCTGGCGCAGGTGTACTTGCGCTGGCGCCCGTCCCCTCATCCGCCCCTTCGGGGCACCTTCTCCCGGGGGGGAGAAGGAAGATGTCAAGCGCAGCCGCGCAGCGTTGAGCAGCTAAGGCTCGGCGGGGACCAGTGAGGTACTGAGGTCTTCCGGCAGCCTGCAGTCGGGACTGAAGTCCCTCCCACAATGGCCACGGCCGCTCAGTGTGAGACGCATGAACTGGGCTGCGCTGAGTGCGGGTACTGGCACTGGCGA
>NZ_AQOJ01001013.1:0-2391 GCF_000364685.1 Xanthomonas sp. SHU 166 | reverse complement strand
CCCTCCCACAATGGCCACGGCCGCTCAGTGTGAGGGGCCGGGGAGCCGCCGCCGCGGGAATCCCGCTTTTGCGATTCCCCAGTCCCGATTCCCCATTCCCGGCTTCACCGCGATTCCCCATTCCCGGCTTCAAAGTCACTCCTTCAACACCATATCGATGCACAGCACCGCCGCCATGATCAGGATCCGCCGCGGATCCTCGGCCGGCAGGCTCTCGGCGATCGACAGCATGTAGTTGTCGGCGCTGGTGAACAGTTCCTTGCCCAGCCCGGCCCACTTCTTCGAGACCTGCGCCAGTTCGCGCTCGCCCTGCACGAAGCGGAAATCCCAGCTGGTCCACTTGCCGCGCAGGGTACACACCGGCGCGCCCTGGGCATCGAGCACGTCGAACTTGCCGCCGATGGAGAAGAACTTCTGGCTGAAGGAACCGACCAGCCGATCGCGCTCGTCCAGCACCTCGACCTTGGACAGGAACAGCGAGAAGCCGCGCTTGACCGTCAGCACCTTCTGCCCATCCGGAGTACGCACTTCCACCTGGAACGGGGTCATGCGCTTGTAGTCGGTGAACCGGAAGATCTTGGTGAACACGCCCAGGTTCGGCTCGCGGCATTCCAGCAGCTTGCGGTTGCTGTGCGGATCGAACACGTCGTAGTTGTTGGCGGCCTTGAACATGCCGACCTGTTCCTTGACGAAGAACAGGTTGTGCTGGAGAACAGGATGCATCGGGCGTCCTTGCGTTGGGAAAGTCGACGCGCCCTGGGCGGCGGCCGCACAGCGGCTGCGCGGTGCCGACAGCCGCCGGCACGTCCAGGGTCGCGGCCTGCCGGGCGGCAGCGCGGGCCGCATGATAGGGGGCGACTGCGGCCGCGGCAACGCGCACGGCAGGCAACCACGCCAGTGCGGGGTCTTCATTCCAGTGCAGGCCGCGACGCCGTTGCCCTTACTTCTTTTGCCAGACGTCTGTCCGAAGCCAATCGACGTATCGATCAAAGGACGCCGCTGTCGCGATTCCCCAGTCCCGACTCCCCATTCCCGGCTTCACCGCCATTCCCCAATCCCGATTCCCCATTCCCGGCTTCAACATTCCCGGCTTCAACTGGTAATGGTCTGGGTCAGATCTTCCCAGCTCGGCGGCGCCGGCCAATCCGGCTGCTGGTTGCCTTCCATCACCCGGCGCAGGTCGCGGGTGTCGATCTGCGGCGCCAGCACGTGCACCAGCTCCAGCGCGTAATCGCGCAGCACCCGGTCGCGCGGCAGCACCGCCCAGGCGATGCAGTCGGGAATCTCCGGCGGCGCCGGCCACGCGCGCAGATCGGTGTCGTTGGCGCTCACCGCCATTTCCGCCAGCAGGCCCACGCCGAGTCCGGTGCGCACGTAGGTCTTGATCAGGTCCGCGTCGAGCGCGGTCAGCGCGATCCGCGGCTCCAGCCCGAGGCGGCCGAAGGCGCGCTGCAGCGAGGAGCCGGCGCGCGTGGAGGATTCGTAGCTGATCAAAGGCTGCGCCGCCAGCGCGGCCATGTCCGGCACCCGCTTGGGCACGTCCAGCGCATGCCCGCGCGGCACCAGCACCAGCCGCCGCCAGCGGTACAGCGGCACGGCGATGCCGGCGGCCGGCGCCGTGCCGGCGGTGCTGACGATGGCGATGTCGGCATCGCCCTGGCTGAGCAGGTCCAGCGCCGCGCTCTCGGCGGCCTGCTGCAGGTGCACGCTGACCTGCGGATAGGCCTGCTTGATCTGCGCCACCGCCGGCGGCAGCACGAAGCGCGCCTGGGTGTGGGTGGTGGTGAGGGTCAGCTGGCCCTGGCTCTCGCGGCGCTGGTTGGCGGCGTAGGTGCGGATGTTGTTGGCCTCGGCCAGCACAGCGCGCGCGCGCTCGATCACCTCGCGCCCGGCCGGAGTCACCGTCTCCAGACTGCGGCCCTTGCGCACGAACAACAGGAAGCCCAGTTCGTCCTCCAGTTGCTTGAGCTGTTTGGACAGCCCCGGCTGGGTGGCGTGCACGCGCGCCGCCGCCAGGGTGATGTTCAGATCGGCATCGGCAATGGCGACGAGGTAGCGAAGTTGGGTCAGCGTCATCGGGACGAGGGCGAGGCGCCGCCAGGCGGGACGCTCGACTGTAGTGGAATTCGGCCTTTCACCTTATAACCGAAAGCTATCTGCCTTGGGCATGAAGTCATTTCCTGGGGCTATGAGCCGGCGCTACGGTCGTCGCTCCCGCCTGCACTGCGTTGCGAGCCGTCCCTGTGAGCCCTGCCCCGATTGCCCTGTATCCGGACCTGCGCGACCGGGCCGTGCTGGTGATCGGCGGCGGCGCGGCCGCCGAGCGCCAGCTGCAGGCACTGCTCGCCGCCGGCGCCCTGCCACGGGTGGCCGCGCCGACCCTGACCCCAG
>NZ_AQOJ01001012.1:0-4618 GCF_000364685.1 Xanthomonas sp. SHU 166 | reverse complement strand
CCGGGAGAGGGGTTGGGGTGAGGGTACGGTCGCCCACAACGTCCAACAGCCGACATAACCATTGGTGCCGCCGACATAACGACGCGGCATTTCTGTGATGGCGTCCCATTAAGGTTAATGGAGCGGGGGAACGTTACCGCGCATACCGCATCATCCAGGACGGGCGGATTCGAGTCGGCGCGGCGGCCCCCCGCCCCCACCACCCGAGTCGCCTTCCGCATGCACAACCATCGCTCCCTCCGCAGGCCCGCCCTGCTCGCCCTGGCCCTGAGTGCCGCCCTCGCCCTCCCGCCGGCCCAGGCCCAGTCCACCACCGGTGCCGTCGCCGGTCAGGCGCCCGCCGATACCCAGCGCATCCTGGTGCGCAGCGACAGCGGCCTCAGCCGCGAGGTCGCCGTGGATGCGCGCGGCCGCTACAGCATCGCCCAGTTGCCGCTGGGCACCTACACCATCATCGCCAAGGGCGCCGACGGCAGCGTGCTGGGCAGCCGCGACGGCATCAGCCTCACCGTCGGCGCCGTCACCGACGTCTCCTTCAGCCCCGCCACCACCAGCCTGGCCGGCGTCCAGGTCAGCGCCGACCGCGCCGCCGCCGCGATCGACGTGAGCAGCGTGGATTCGCGTACCGTGATCAATGCCGAACAGTTGCAGCGCCTGCCGCTGGGCCGCTCGGCCGAGGCCATCGCGCAACTGGCGCCCGGCGTGGCCGGCAACAGCGGCAGCGGTACCTACATCGGCCCGACCGGCGCGCAGCTGCTCAGCTTCGGCGGCTCTTCGGCCGCGGAGAACGCCTATTACATCAATGGCTTCAACACCACCGACCCGCTGCGCGGACTGGGCGGACTGACCCTGCCCTACGGCAGCATCGACCAGTTGGAGGTCTACACCGGCGGCTACAGCGCCAAGTACGGCCGTTCCGACGGCGGCGTGATCAACGCCGTCGGCAAGCGCGGCAGCAACGAATGGCATTTCGGCGGCCAGGCGACCTGGGAACCGGACGGCCTGCGCTCCGCAAAGAAGGACGTGTACGCGCCCGGCAACGGCGCGCTGTACCGCCCGGACAGCAAGAGCGGCTCCACCCTCAGCACCCAGAGCGTCTACGCCGGCGGCCCGCTGATCCAGGACCGGCTGTTCTTCTTCGGCGCCTACGAACTGCAACGCCAGGACGGCGATCGCTTCTACGGCGCACGCGAGACCACGCCGGGGCCCTACTACTACGACTACCAGTACCGCCGGCCGAGTTGGTACGCCAAGCTCGACTGGAACATCAGCGACAGCCAGCTGCTGGAAATCACCGGGGCGTCCAGCCGCTATGTCACCCGCGGCAAGTACTACCAGTACAGCGGCCGCGACATCGGCGCCCTGCGCGGCAACGCCGACACCACCAAGACCGGCGGCGACCTGTGGAGCGCCAAGTACACCGGCTACCTCACCGACCGCCTGACCTTCAGCGCCCTCTACGGCCAGCAGCGTACCGACGACTACAGCCGCAACCCCAACTACAACGGCACGCTGACCTATCTCTCCAGCCCCGGCTTCCAGAACCCGGCCTACACCGGCGGCACCCCGATCACCAATGCGCAGACCACCGCGTTGCTGGTCGATCCGGCGCGCGGCAACCGCACCGACAACCTGCGCCTGGACCTGAACTACGCCATCGGCGCGCACAGCATCACCATCGGCATCGACAACCAGAACGCACGCGCGCTCAACCGCGGCTCGGTGGCTTCGGGCGACGGCTACTACTGGATCTACGGCCAGGCCAACCCCAACGTGCCGATCAACACCGGCCTCGGCGTACCCGCCACCGGCGGCTACCCCAACGGCCAGGACGGCTACTACGTGCGCAAGTACATCTACAGCGCGCTGGCCTCGGTGCGCTCGGCGCAGCGCGCGCAGTACGTGGAGGACAACTGGCAAGTCAACGACCGGCTGTTGCTCAACCTCGGCCTGCGCCTGGACCAGTTCACCAACTACAACCGCGACGGCGCGCCGTACATCAAGCAGACCAGCGGGCAATGGGCGCCACGGCTGGGTTTCAGCTGGGACGTCGACGGCGATGCGCGCTTCAAGGTGTACGGCAACGCCGGCCGCTATTACCTGGCGCTGCCGCTGAACCCGGCATTCAACGCCGCTGGCGCCACCCTGGCCACCTCGACCTATTACACCTATGGCGGCATCGACGCCAACGGCTACCCCACCGGCCTGACCCAGATCTCCGGTGCGGTCTCGTCCAACAACAACTACGGCATCCTGCCCGACCCCAAGACCGTCGCCACGCAAGGCATCAAACCCTCGTTCCAGGACGAGTTCATCCTCGGCTTCACCAAGGCCTGGGGCGACAGCTGGGTCTACGGCGCCAAGGGCACCTACCGCGTCCTGCGCAGCGGCGTGGACGACTACTGCGACAGCGATACCGTGTTCGCCGCCGCCGCGGCGCAAGGGCACACGGTGACCCTGGCCAGCAATCCGGTCAGCTGCTGGCTGATCAACCCGGGCCGGGCCAACACCTTCACCCTGGTCGACACCTCGGGCAACTACGTCAAGGTGCCGCTGAGCAACGCGCAGTTCGGCTTCCCGGCGTTCAAGCGCAACTACTACGGACTCAACCTGTCGCTGGAGCATCCGTTCGACCAGCGCTGGTACGGCCGCCTCGACTACACCTGGTCGCGCAGCTACGGCACCACCGAGGGCCAGTTGCTGTCGGGCATCGGCCAGACCGCGGTGTCCACCACCCAGGCCTGGGACTTCGCGCAGCTGATGGAGCACACCAACGGCCCGCAGAGCAACGACCACACCCATCAGTTCAAGTTCTACGGCTACTACCAGCTCAACCCCGCATGGCTGGTGTCGGCCAACCTCAAGCTGATCTCCGGTTCGCCGTTCAGTGCGCTGGGCTCCTACGGCCCCGACCACAGCGACCCTTCCGGCTACGGCATCGCCTATCACTACTACCAGGGCCAACCGGCGCCTCCGGGCAGCCAGGGCCGCCTGCCGTGGCTGCAGCAACTGGATCTCGGCGTGTCGTGGCGGCCGGCCTACGCCGACCGCAAACTGGCCTTCACCCTGGACGTGTTCAACGTCTTCAACGGCCAGGCCACGCTGTGGAAGTATCCGTACTCGGAGACGGGACCCGGCAATCCGGATCCGGTGTACGGTGCGGCACTGCTGCGCCAGGCGCCGCGGTCGCTGCGGTTGAGCGTCAGCTACGACTATTGATCGGCGGCACGGCGACCGGCGCGCGATCAGCGCGCTGGCCGTCGCCGCGCACGTGCAGGCGCCGCACCGGCAACGGCCGCCGTGCCGCCCTCCGCTTCGGTGCGCATCGATGCGATCCGCGCCTTCATCGCATCGATGAAGGCGCGCACCTTCGGCGATGGCAGCCGCGTCGGCGGGTATACCGCATGGATGCCGAACGATGCCGAACGCCACGCCGGCAACAGACGCACCAGCCGGCCGGCGGCGACGTCGGCGGCGGTGGAGAAATCCGTCAGCAGGCCGAACGCGCCACCGGCCAGCACGATCGCGCGGCAGCCGGTCGCGGTATTGGCGACGAAGTGCGGCACGCAGCGCACCGCGACGCTGTCGCCGCGCGCATTGACCAGCTCCAGGGTGCGCGGACGGGCAATGCTGGACAGCAGCACGAAGGGGAGCGCAGCCAGCGCCGCCGGGTCGCGCGGCAGCCCGTGGCGCGCGACGAACTGCGGGCTGGCGACCGGCCACACCGCATAGCTGCCGAGCCGTACCGCGCGGTAGGTCGAATCGGCGAGACGGCCGATGCGGATCGCCACATCGAGATTGTCGGCGACCAGATCGACGATGCGATCGTTCGCGACCAGTTCGACATCGAGGCGAGGGTGCCTGTCGCGCAAAGCGACCACCGCCGGGGCCACCACCTGCGCGCCGTAGTCGACCGGCACGCTGACCCGCAGCGCGCCACGCAACGGGCCGGCATCGGGAGACACCGTCTGCAGCGCATGCTCGGCCGCGCGCACGATGTCGCGGCACGCCTCGTAGAACCCGCGTCCGGCGTCGGTCACGCTCAGCCGTCGCGTCGTGCGCACCAGCAGGTTCGCGCCGACCTCCGATTCCAGGCGCTGCATGTGCGTGCTGACCACCGTCTTGGCCAGGCCGAGCCGCTCGGCCGCGGCAGTCAGCGAGCCGGCCTCGACCACTGCGACGAAGATCGCCAGACGATTCAGGTTGACGTCGCGCAGGTCGGCCATGCCCGATTGTCCTTCCGGAAAGGATAATGTTTCTCGCATTGTCCGCCTTCTTGCCGGCCGCGGCCAGCGCTAGGCTGCAGCCGATCGTCGCCGATCCCCGGCGATGCACGATTGCGGAGCCGTTCCATGTCCACCCTCAGTCCTCGCGGCACCGATCGTCCCGCCGCTCCGATCCGGGTCTATTCCGCGCCCCTGTCCGGACACGCGCACCGGGTGCGCCTGTTCCTGTCGCTGCTCGGACTGCCGTTCGAGACCATCGATGTGGATCTCGCCGCCGGCGCGCAACGGCAACCGGCGTTCCTGGCGCTGAATCCGCTCGGACAGATACCGGTGATCGACGACAGCGGCAGGGTGCTCGCCGATTCCAACGCGATCCTGGTCTATCTGGCCAA
>NZ_AQOJ01001011.1:0-494 GCF_000364685.1 Xanthomonas sp. SHU 166 | reverse complement strand
GGCCATCCGCAGTGGCTGCCGGACGAGCCGCTCGGCGCAGCGACGGTGCAGCGCTGGTTGTCGTACGCGGCCGGGCCGATCGCCTACGGGCCCGCCGCGGCGCGGCTGGCGACCGCATTCGGGATGCCGCTCGACCTGGCGGCGGCCAGGCGTACGGCGACCCGGTTGCTCGATGCGATCGACCAGGAATTGGTCGACACGCCGTTCGCCGCCGGCGCGCAACCGACCATCGCCGACATCGCCGGCTACACCTACATCGCGCATGCGCCAGAAGGCGGAATCGCGCTCGAACCTTACCCGCAAGTGCGGGCGTGGCTTGCCCGGATCGAAGCCTTGCCGGGATTCGTCGCCTTGCCGGCGCTGCCGCCCGGCGCGTCGGCCGGCTGAGCGCTGCCGGCCGACGGCACGCAGACCGCGATGAACGCGCCGACCGCTGGCGTCGCCGGCTGGGATCTGGAGACCTCGCCGTTCCACCCCGGCGAACTTGCCGTCCA
>NZ_AQOJ01001010.1:0-2930 GCF_000364685.1 Xanthomonas sp. SHU 166 | reverse complement strand
GGTGGCCGCCGCGGCCTGCGCCGCTACCGCAAGCGCCTGCACGCGGCCGGGGTCGAGGTGCAGGCGTTGCTGCCGGGCGGGCTGCGCTGGCGCCGCAGCGGCCGCATGGACCTGCGCAACCACCGCAAGATCGCGGTGATCGACAACCGCGTCGGCTACATCGGCTCGCAAAACCTGGCCGAACCGCAGTTCGTCCCCGGCCATCCCAACCGCGAGCTGGTGGCGCGGGTGCAGGGGCCGGTGGTGGCGCACCTGGAAGCGGTGTTCGCCAGCGACTGGTTCATCGAGACCGGGCAGCGCCTGAGCGTGGTCGCGCCCGCCTCCATCCACGGCGGCGGCGTCGCCGCGCAGCTGTTGCCCAGCGGGCCGGCGTACCCGTTCGAGAACGCCCGCGACACGGTCAACGCGCTGATCCATCTGGCACGGCGGCGCATCGTCATGGTCACGCCGTATTTCGTGCCGGACGAGGCCACGCTCAGCGCGCTGCGCATCGCCGCGCTGTCCGGGGTGGACGTGCAGTTGATCCTGTCCGAGAGCAACAACCAGCGGCTCACCGCCTGGGCGCAGGAGGCGTATTACGACGAACTGCTGCGCAGCGGGGTCAAGATCGCGCTGTACCGGCCGTGCTTCCTGCACGCCAAGCACCTGAGCGTGGATGAGGGCATCGCCCTGGTCGGCTCGATCAACCTGGACATCCGCTCGTTCGCATTGAACGCCGAGGTCGGCATGCTGTGCTACAGCGCCGCGGTGGTGCAGCGGCTGCGCGCGGTGGAGGCCGACTACCTGGCCGATGCGCGGGTGCTGACGCTGCAGGACTGGCGCAAGCGGCCGGCCTGGCGGCGCAGCCGCGAAGGCATCGCGCGCCTGGCCGATGCGCTGATGTGACGCATGCCGATGACAGGCGCATGACGCGCTCATGCGCGATCGGTGCCGGCACATGCACCACGGTTCTCAGCCGCGGGCCGGGCCGGTGGGGGCTTCCCTTACAATCGCGGCATGAATGAGCTTGTGCCCAGCGAACCGGCCGCCGACGACTGCGACATCGCCATCGTCGGCGGCGGCGCGGCCGGCGTGCTGGTCGCGCTGCAGTTGCTGCGCGAGGCCGGCACCGCGCTGCGCGTGCAATTGATCGAATCGCAGCCGTCGCTGGCGCAGGGCGTGGCCTATGCGACGCCCTGCGCCGAGCACCTGTTGAACGTGACGGCCGGGCGTATGAGCGCCTTCGCCGACGCGCCCGACGACTTTCTCGACTGGCTGCAGCAGCAGGCGTTGTATCCGCAGCTGTCGCGCGCCGCACTGGCCGAGGCCTATGTGCAGCGCCGCCATTACGCCGCCTATCTGCGCGCACGCCTGTGGCAGGCGCAGACCGCCGGGCCGGCGCGCCTGCAATGGCGCCAGGCGCGGGTGCTGGCGCTGCATCCGCAGCCGACCGGCGCTCAGATTCTGCAATTGCACGAAGGTGGACAGCTGCATGCCGGCGCCACCGTGCTGGCGCTGGGCAACAGCCTGCGTCCGCTGCCGGCGCGCGGCGCTCCCGGTCTCGACGCGCCGTCGCGGATCGAGGCCTGGGACTATGCGCAGTTGCAGGCGATTCCGCGCGAGGCCACGGTGTGCATCGTCGGCTCCGGCCTGAGCATGGCCGACAGCGTGCTGACCCTGCTGGCCAATGCGCACCGCGGCCCGGTGCACGTGGTCTCGCGGCACGCCTTGCTGCCGTTGCCGCATGCCGCGCATGGCGCGCCGGCCGACTTCGATGCGCAGGCGCTGCTGGCGATGCCGCTGCGCCAGCGCGTGCGCGCGCTGCGACGCCATGCCGCCGCGGCACAGGCGCAGGGCCGGCCCTGGCAGAGCGTGATGGACCGGATACGCCCGCTGAGCCAGGCGCTGTGGCAATCGCTGTCGATCACCGAGCAGCGCCGCTTCCTGCGCCATGTGGTGCGCTACTGGGACGTGCACCGGCATCGCATCGCCGCGCCGGTGTTCGCGCAACTGCAGGCGATGCGCCGGGTCGGTCAGTTGCGCCTGCACCGCGCGCGGCTGGACACGGTGTTCCCGGTCGGCGCCTGCGTGCAGGTCAACGGCATGGGCGCCGACGGCGTGCCGCTGCAGCTCGACGCCCACTGCGTGATCAACGCCACCGGCGTCGAACTGCGCGCGCAGACCATGCGCAATCCGCTGCTGCACCAGTTGCTGGGGTGCGGCCATGCACAGCCGGGGCCGCACGGCATCGGCGTGGGCAGCGCCGCCGACGGCGCGCTGCTCGACGCCGACGGCCGCGCCACGCCGCGTATCCGCGTGCTCGGCAGCCTGCGCATCGGCAGCCTGTGGGAAAGCCTGGCGATCCCCGAGCTGCGCGTGCAGGCGCAGCAGACCGCGCAGGCGCTGCTGGCGCTGGACGTGTCGGCCCGCGTCGCTGCGCACTGAACACCGCGGAACAGGCCTCGCTACGATGTATGTCGGCGCGGTGGTGACATCCGAAGGCCTCCCATCGCGCTCATTGCCACAGCGGACCGAGGTGTGACCGCGTAGAAGCTGCTTCAGCCGCGACAGGCCTTCGCCGGTCACGCCCATCGCGGCTGAAGCCGCTCCTGCACGAGACTTCCCCGCAGGTATCAGCGGCTTTCATCCACCGCGTCTTGCGGCGTGCGCCCGAGCAACAGGCAGATCGCGATCGCCGCCAGCGCGGTGATCGCCGCCAGCACCCGGGTGAGCGTGCCGAAGGCCGCCGCGTAGGCCAGCCGCAGTTGCGTCGCGGACAGCGCGCCCTCGGCCATGGAGGCGGACAGATCGCCGGCGACCAACCGCTGCGCGGTGTCCGCCAGGGTCGCGTGCGGCAGCAGCGGCGCGACCGCGGCCAGCCGCGCCTGCACCAAGGCCGCGAGCAGGGCCGCCACGCTGGCCAGGGCGATGCCTTCGCCGGCCACGCGCAG
>NZ_AQOJ01001009.1:0-350 GCF_000364685.1 Xanthomonas sp. SHU 166 | reverse complement strand
CGGCCGCCAGCAGCAGGGCCAGCTGCTGGTCGGCGACGCGTTCGCTGCCGCCGGCCAGATAGGCCAGTTCGGTGGCGTCGAGCGGCGTGTCGAGCGCGGCGCGACGCAGTCCGCGCACGGCCAGGCGCAAGCGCGCGCCCAGGCTCCAGGCCAGGCCGATGCCGGCCAGGAACAGCAGCAGGAACGGCGGTCCGGGCCAATGCAGTGGCGACAGCGGACCGTGGCGTTGCCAGAGCACCGCGAACAGCAGGGCACCGCCCAGCAGCCAGCCCCACACGGCGATGCCGGCACGCGCCGGCGCGCTGCGGCGCGCGCCGGTCTGGCGCGGTGCCGGCGTGGATGGCCGCGTG
>NZ_AQOJ01001008.1:0-2276 GCF_000364685.1 Xanthomonas sp. SHU 166 | reverse complement strand
TGCGCCCAGGGCGGCGGCCAGCGGGCCGATTCCGGCGGCCAGCGCCAGCACCGCGCCCAGGGCGGCGGCGAGCATCGGCGCACGCGCGCGGAGGAAAGAGTCAGTCATCGTGTCGATCGGTGGTGCCGGGCAGGGACGGCGGCAATTGCAGATGGAAGCCGCAGCCGGCGAGGTTGGCGCGCACCGCGGCCGGATCGGCGCGGGCCAGCGTGCGTTCGGCGGTCAACGCCACCTCGAGCACGAACGCCAGCGGCTGCAGCGACGCCAGCAGCGCCGGCGGCAGACGGCCGAAGTCGTCGCGGGCGGCGAGATACAGATAGGTGTCCGGCTTGCGTTGGCTTTTGTAGACGTAGGCTTGCATGCCCGTGGCGTGCGCCTGGCGTGGAAAGGCAAGCGATTGTGGAGGAAATGCGCCAGCGGCGAAAGCGCACGCCGGCCCTGCGCTGAACGGATCCGGGCGCGGGCGCTATTCACGTTCGCGTCGTGGGTGTTTCACGGCATGACCGAATGCGTCGATATACTGCGGCGATTGTCCTTGTATGGAATACCGCGTGACCGAAGCGTCCTCGTCGCCCCGCATGGCCCCGGTGGCCATCCGCGCCTACACCGCGACCAACGCGCTCGGCAGCGGACTGCACGCCCAGGCCGCGGCGCTGCGCGAGGGCCGCAGCGGCCTGCGCCGCAACGACTTCGGTCCGCAACCGCTGGAATGCTGGATCGGCCGGGTGGACGCGCTGGAAACCGCCGCGCTGCCGGAGGCCCTGGCCGCGTGGGAATGCCGCAACAACCGCCTGGCCTGGCTCGCCCTGCAACAGGACGGCATGGCCGCGGCCGTGGCCGCCGCGGCGCAACGCCACGGCGCCGAACGGGTGGCGGTGGTGATGGGCACCTCCACCTCCAGCATCGGCGCCAGCGAGGAGGCCTACACCCGGCTCGAGCACGATGCGGACGGTCCGCGCATGCCCGCCGACCTGGACCGGCCGATCGTGCACACCCCGCATTCGCTCGGCGATTTCGTGCGCGCCGCCACCGGTTTGCGCGGTCCGTGCATCACCGTCGCCACCGCCTGCTCGTCCAGCGCCAAGGTGTTCGCCCAGGCGGCGCGGCTGATCGCCGCCGGCGTGGTCGATGCGGCGCTGGTCGGCGGCGTGGACACGCTGTGCGGCAGCGTGCTGTTCGGCTTCAACTCGCTGCAGGTGGTGTCGCCGGAACCATGCCGGCCGTTCGACGTGCGCCGGGTCGGACTGTCGCTGGGCGAGGCCGGCGGCTACGCGCTGCTGGAGCGCGCCGATGCCGCCGACGCGCCGCCGGCGCAGGCGCTGCTGTGCGGCTACGGCGAATCCAGCGACGCCCACCACATGTCCGCACCGCATCCGCAGGGCCTGGGCGCCGGCCTGGCGATGCGCGGCGCGTTGCAGCGCGCCGGCGTGGACCCGGCCGAAGTCGGGTATCTCAACCTGCACGGCACCGCGACCCCGGCCAACGACAGCGTCGAGGCCGCCGCGGTGGCGGCATTGTTTCCGCCGACCCTGCACGCCAGTTCGACCAAGGCCTGGACCGGGCACACGCTCGGCGCCGCCGGCATCGTCGAGTCGGTGTTCGCGCTGCTGGCGCTGCGCGACGGCCTGTTGCCCGGCACCCTCAACAGCGAACTGCCCGATCCCGCCTGCGGCCCGCAGATCCGCTTCGCCACCGCCCATGCACAGGTCCGCTACGCGATGAACAACTCCTTCGGCTTCGGCGGCAACAACTGCTCGCTGCTGTTCGGCCGCGCATGAGCACGCCCATGCTGAGCGCGACGATCGAAGGCATCGGGTTCTGGGCGCCCGGCCTGCCCGGATGGACGCTGGCACAGGCGTTCGCGCGCGGCGAAGGCGCGCCGCTGGAGACGCCCGGACGGCCCTCGCCGCAACTGCTGGCGCCCAACGAGCGCCGCCGCGCGCCGGACACGGTGGCGGTGTCGCTGGACGCGGCGCTGGCCGCCTGCCAGGACGCCGGCCGCGACCCGGCCACGCTGCCGTCGGTGTTCACCTCCACCCACGGCGACCTGGCGATCACCGACTACATGTGCACCACCCTGGCCAGCGAACCGCTGTCGGTGTCGCCGACCAAGTTCCACAACTCGGTGCACAACGCCGCCGCCGGCTACTGGACCATCGGCGCCGGCGCCACCGCCGCGGCGACCGCGATCAGCGCGCACAGCGGCAGTTTCGCGCAGGGACTGCTGGAAGCGCTGTCGCAACTGGCCGCGGGCGAAGACGCGGTGCTGCTGGTCG
>NZ_AQOJ01001007.1:0-3113 GCF_000364685.1 Xanthomonas sp. SHU 166 | reverse complement strand
CTACGACAGCCGCTCGGTGGGGGCGCTGGGCCGGATCGCGCGCAGCGAGGGCCTGCTCGGCGGCGCGCTGGTGCTGAGCGCGGGCGCCCGCGACGGCAAGCCGCAATTGCAGGTACAACTGCGCGACGGCACCGCGCCGATTGGCGATGGCGCGCTGGCGCGGCATGTCGCGGGCAACGCGATGGCGCCGATGCTGCCGCTGTTCGACGCGCTGGCGCTGGGCAGCAGCGGTTGCGTGCTCGATGCCGGCGGCGGCCGCTGCCTGCAGGTGGAGCTGCGCGCATGAGCCGCACGCCGCTGAGCGCCGCCGACGCGGCGATCCTGATTCCGGCCCTCAACGAACGGCTGCGCATCCGCGAGGTGGTCAGCGACGCGCTGGCCTACTGCCCGCGGGTGATCGTGGTCGACGACGGCTCCGACGACGGCACCAGCGACTGCATCGCCGACCTGCCGGTGACCCTGCTGCGCCATCCGCAACGCCGCGGCAAGGGCGCGGCGTTGCGCAGCGGCTTCGCCGAGGCGCAGCGCCAGGGCGCGCGCGCGGTGATGACCATGGACGGCGACGGCCAGCACAGCGCCGCCGACTTCCCGCGGTTGCTGGCCGCGGCCAACCGCCATCCCGGCTGCGTGATCGTCGGCGCGCGCCTGCGCAAGCGCGCCAGCCAGCCGCCGATCCGCCGCATCGGCAACGATTTCGGCGACTGGGGCATCGCCTGGGGCTGCGGCTTCCGCCTGGTCGACAGCCAGAGCGGCCAGCGCCTGTACCCGCAGTCGGTCTACACCCTGCCCGACGTGCCCGGCGAGGGCTTCGTGTTCGAGGCGCAACTGCTGATCTCCGCGGCGCGCCAGGCCGGCGCACGGGTGGTGGCGGTGCCGATCGAGACCCGCTACGCCAGCCAGACCCCGGGCACGTTCCGCAAGAGCCACTTCCGGCTGGTGCGCGATCTGTGGAAGATCACCTCGCACGTGATCGTGCAGGTGTGGACCTATGGGCATGTGGTGCGCGAGTACCGGCGCACCCGCGCCAATCCGGTGCTGATCGACGACATCGACGGCACCCTCGACACGGCCCCCCTGGCCGTCGCCAAGGAAAAGACGACATGAAGGCAGCGCAGGCGGATGTGGCGATTCTGGGCGGCGGACTGGCCGGACTGACCCTGGCGCTGCAATTGCGCCAGCGCGACCCGCAGCTGCGCATCCGCGTGCTGGAACGGCGCGCGCACCCGGTACGCGAGGCCGCGTTCAAGGTCGGCGAGTCCTCGGTGGAGATCGGCGCGCACTACTTCGCCGAGGTGCTGGGCCTGCGCGAGCACCTGGATGCCGAACAGATCCGCAAGTTCGGCTTCCGCTTCTTCTTCTCCGACCGGCGCACCGACATCGACCAGTGCACCGAGCTGGGGGTGAGCCAGTTGCTGCCCACCCCCTCGTGGCAGATCGACCGCGGCCGCTTCGAGAATTTTCTCGGGCAGCGCGCGCGTGACCTGGGCGTGGAATTCCTCGACGGCAGCACGGTGCGCGGCGTCGACCTGGCCGAGGACGACGGCGACCACTGCGTGCGCTACAGCCGCGACGGCGCCGAGGCCAGCCTGCAGGCGCGCTGGGTGATCGACGCCAGCGGCCGCGCCGGCCTGCTCAAGCGCAAGCTCGGCCTGGCCCAGGACAACGCGCACCAGGCCAACGCGGTGTGGTGGCGGGTGGACGGGCTGGTCGATCCCAACGGCTGGTCGCAGGACAGCGCCTGGCTGCAGCGCTGCACGCCGCCGGACCGCTGGCGCTCGACCAACCACATGTGCGGCCCCGGCTACTGGTTCTGGCTGATCCCGCTGTCCTCCGGCGCGCATTCGCTGGGCATCGTCTGCGATGCCGCGATGCATCCTCTGGAGACCATGAACACCCACGCCAAGGCGATGGACTGGCTGCGCACGCACCAGCCGCAGGTGGCCAGCACGCTGGAGCGCAGCGAGCACACGGTGCAGGATTTCCTGTTCCTGCGCGACTTCTCCTACGGCTGCAAGCAGGTGTTCTCGGCGCAGCGCTGGGCGCTGACCGGCGAGGCCGGCGTGTTCCTGGACCCGTTCTATTCGCCGGGCAGCGACTTCATCGCCATCAGCAACACCTATATCTGCGAACTGATCGGGCGCGAGCGCGCCGGGCGCGACATCGCGCCCTACGCCGAGCTGTACCAGCAGCTGTATTTCTCCTTCTACGAGAACACCCTGACCCTCTACCAGGACCAGTACCCGCTGTTCGGCGATGCCCAGGTGATGCCGGTCAAGGTGATCTGGGACTACACCTACTACTGGTCGCTGCTGGCGCCGCTGTACTGCACCGACCGCATCGCCGACCTGGCGGTGCTGGGCCGGCTGCGCCCGGCGCTGCAGCAGGCCAGCGCGCTCAACCTGGGCATGCAGGCGCTGCTGCGCGATTGGGGCGCGGCCAACCGCGCGCAGGCCGCGGCGGTGGCCGACGGGCGCCTGCTGGACCAGTACCTGATCGGCTGGTTCCACGAACTCAACCGCGCGCTGAGCGACCGCTTGAACGATGCCGCCTTCGTCGCCCGCCTGCACGGCAACGTCGCGCGCATGGCGGAACTGGCCGGGGAGATCCTGGCGCGCGCCCGCCAGCAGCATCCCACGCTGGCCGACCACGGCCTGCTGGATGCCTGCCGCGATGCGGCGACGCCGCTGCCGGTCCTGTCGCCGGCCTGGTACGCGGACGCCGCCTGATCCACGCGCAGGGCCATGCCGCCCTGCAACAACGCGCGCTTCGCTTCCCCGCCGCGAAGCGCCAGGCGAGCGCGCAATTGCGCGGCACGCGTCACATGGGGCGAATATCGCCCGCGCATTCGGGTTTTCGCACGCGCGGCGGTTGACGCCCCGGCGCCACCGGCGCGACACAGGCCCGCCGCGCCCGGCGCGTCCTCCAGGAGAACTCCATGCGCTCCACGCTGCTCGCCTTGGCCCTGCCGCTGGCCGCTCTCGCCGCCGCCTCCACCGCACAAGCGCAGACGACCGCGCGCGCACCGGCCTCGCCGGCACCACTGCAACAATCCTGCGACGCGCTGGCGAGCCGGCTCGCCTATCCCGGCACCCACTTCACCGCGGTACGCAGTG
>NZ_AQOJ01001006.1:0-3533 GCF_000364685.1 Xanthomonas sp. SHU 166 | reverse complement strand
GGCCGGCGCCCTGCAGGTGGCCGGCCAGCCGATCGGCGCGCACTGCCAGGTCACCGGGCTGATGCACGAACGCGTCGGCACGGACGGCCAGTCCTACGCGATCGGCTTCGAGATGCGCCTGCCGGCGGCATGGAACGGGCGCTTCTTCTACCAGGCCAACGGCGGCCTGGACGGCAACGTGGTCCCCGCGCTCGGCGATATCGGCGGCGGCGGCCAGCGCGACAATCCGCTGCGCATGGGCTTTGCGGTCATCAGCTCCGATGCCGGGCACAGCAACGCGCAGAACCCGCTGTTCGGCCGCGATCCGCAGGCGCGCCTGGACTACGGCTACCAGGCAGTGCAGGCGCTGACCCCGATGGCCAAGCGCGTGGTGCAGATCGCCTACGGCAAGGCGCCGGACTACAGCTACTTCGGCGGCTGCTCCAACGGCGGCCGCCATGGCATGGTCGCCGCCGCGCGCGACGCGCAGGACTACGACGGCATCCTGGTCGGCGACCCCGGGTTCCATCTGCCCAAGGCGGCGATCGCGGACCTGGCCGCGGCCCAGCAACTGGCGGCGCTGGCCGGCGGCAGCGACACGCGCAGCGGCCTGACCGCCGCCGAGCGCAGCCTGGTGGCCGAGCGCATCGTCGCCACCTGCGATGCGCTGGACGGCGTGCGCGACGGCATGGTGCAGGACGTGCTCGCCTGCCAGCGCCGCTTCGACCTGAACCGCGATGTCGCCACCTGCGGCAGCGCCGGGCGCACCGGCCAATGCCTGACCCCGGCGCAGAAGCGCGCGCTCGGCGCCATCCACGCCGGCGCGCGCAACAGCGCCGGCACGCCGCTGTACGCGCCCTTTCCCTACGACCCGGGCATCGCCAGCGGCGACTGGGCCGGCTGGCGACAGGACGCCTCGCTGACCCTGGTGCCCGGCTCGGTGGCCTTCGGCTTCGTCACCCCGCCGGAGGATCCGGCGGTGCTGCAGGATCTGAAGCGCTATGCGCTGCAGTTCGACATGGACCGCGACGCGCCGAAGATCTTCGCCACGGCCGGCGCCTTTGGCGAATCCGCGTGGTCGTACATGACCCCGCCGAACGAGACCCGGCTGACCACGCTGAAGAAGCGCGGCGGCAAGCTGCTGATCTACCACGGCACCGGCGACGGCATCTTCTCCTTCGCCGATACCGCGGCCTGGTACGACCGCCTGCGCACCGCCGATGCCGACGCCGCCAGCTACGCACGCCTGTTCGCGGTGCCGGCGATGGCGCATTGCGCCGGCGGGCCGGCCACCGACCAGTTCGACGCGTTGACCCCGCTGGTGGCCTGGGTCGAGCAGGGCCAGGCGCCGGCCGCGATCGTCGCCAGCGCACGCGGCAGCGGCAGCGCCGCGCCCAATGCCGAGGTACCGGCCAACTGGAGCAGCCAGCGCAGCCGGCCGCTGTGCCCGTATCCGCAGGTGGCGCGCTACGTCGGCGGCGACGTGGAGGCGGCGTCCAGCTTCGTCTGCCGCTGAGCGCACGCCGCCGTTGCGCCGCCGGCATGGCGGCGCAACGGCCGCGCGGTCGTCAGCCCATGCCGCCGTTGATGCCGATGATCTGGCCGTTGATGTAGGCGGCCGCGTCCGAGCACAGGAACGCGACCAGTGCGGCCACTTCCTCCGGCTTGCCCGGGCGTCCGGCGGGGACCATCTGTTTGATCGCCTCCGGCGGGAACGCGCTCTCGGCCATCGCGCCCTGGATCACGCCCGGCGCGACCACGTTGACGCTGATCCCGCGGCTGGCCATTTCCCGCGCCAGCGACATGCTGGCGCCGTGCAGCGCCGCCTTGGCCGCAGCGTAGTTGGTCTGCCCGCGGTTGCCCAGCACCGCCGACACCGAGGACACGCTGACGATGCGGCCCCAGCGCGTGCGCGCCATCGGCAGCAGCAGCGGCTGGGTGACGTGGAAGAAGCCGTGCAGCGAAACGTCGATGACCTTGTGCCATTGCGCCGCGCTCATGCCCGCCATCGGCGCGTCGTCGTGGATGCCGGCGTTGTTGACCAGCACCTGGATCGGGCCGGCCTCCAGCAGCGCCGCCAGCGCCTGCGCGCTGGCCTGCGCATCGGCCACGTCGAACGCCACCGCCTCGGCGCTACCGCCGGCGGCGACGATCGCCTCCAACACCGCGGCGGCGCGCGCGACGTTGGCATTGGCGTGCACGATCACGTGCAGGCCCTGCGCGGCCAGGGCGTGGCAGATCGCGCCACCGAGATCGCCGCTGCCGCCGGTGACCAGGGCGCGGCGCGGTGCGGGGGATGCAGACATCGGGAATCCTCGGTCGCAATGAAGATGGGCCGTCATCCTAACGGTTCATCCGCGCGCCCGTAGGCGCGGTTTCAGCCGCGACGACGTGCAGGGAATACGCGGCGCGGCTGAAACGCACCGCCGATCACCACGCGACGTCTTTTTGTAGGAGCGGCTTCAGCCGCGATGGGCATTACCGGGGCACGGCCCTCGCCCAGCGGTTGCCCCGGCATGCACGATGCGGGTACAGGGAGTTGCATTGCGTTGCCCGGGTGCACTGTGGGAGGGACTTCAGTCCCGACGCCTTGCAAGCTTGGATACTCGGCAAGCTGCGCTCGCCGCGCCCGCAGGGCCGTCGACGCCTACGCGGTCACGCCGCGCCCAGCATCACCGTCGCGCGGCCCTCGGCCAGCAACTGCCCGGCATGGGTGATGCGGAAGGCGTACTGCTGGCTGTCCTCGGCCTGCAGCAGCACCTCGGCCTCGCCTTCGATCGGCCCGGACAGATCCTGCAGCTCGCTGACATGCAACTGCACCCCGCGCAGCGCCACCAGCATGCCCGGACGCACCGGCGTGCCGGCCGCACGGCCGAGCAGGCCGCCGTGTACCGCCATCGCCTGCGCGCCGTACTCGCACAGGTGCAATGCGTGCAGGCGCGCGCCGCTGCGCAGCGGATGCTCCACTTGGCGATGCGCGAGACTGCGCAACACCACGCGCTGCGCGTCCCAGGCGACCACCTCTTCCCACAGGCACATCAGGCCCTGGTGCGGGACCAGGGCGGCGATGGCGTCGCGTCCGTGCAGGGGCTCAGTGTGCATGGCGGTTCTCCTGGGCCTCGCTGGCGGTCTCGCGCGAAATCAGCAGCGCCAGCACGAAATTGAACAGCACGCCCAGCGCCACGGTGCTGCCGATCGCGCGCAGCACCGGGATGCTCGAGGCGGCCAGCAGCGCGAACACCAGCAGGGTCATCAGGCTGCACACAATCAGCGCATGCAGGGTACGCAACTGATCGGCGCGGTCGTCGCCGGCGTGGTCGAAGAACAGTGCGTAGTCCAGGCCCAGGCCGGCGGCCAGGATCAGCGCGATCAGGTGGAACAGGTTCAGTTCGACGCCGCAGCCGCGCAGGATCGCCAGGATCAGCAACGTGGTCAGCGCCATCGGCAGCAGCACGCGCACGATCCGCCGCGGCGTGCGCAGCGCGATCGCCACGGTCAGCGCCAGCAGCACCGCGGCCACGCCGAGCGCGGCGAGCACGCGGCCGCGGTAGGCG
>NZ_AQOJ01001005.1:0-2749 GCF_000364685.1 Xanthomonas sp. SHU 166 | reverse complement strand
TGGGCGCCGCGCGCGCGACGCCGGGCTGACCCGGCTGTACGCGCTCGGCCCGCTCAGCGCCCACGCCGCGCAGGCGTTCGGCGAGAACGGCCGCGTCTTCGACAGCCATGCGGCGCTGATCGAGGCGCTGCAGCGCGATCTGGCCGCGGTGGCCGGGAATCGGGAATCGGGAGCCGGGAATCGGCAAGAGCAGGATCAAGAGCAGGAAGTGAAGCAGATGCATGAGAACACCAGCGCGCCGTCCGATGGCGCGCTCCCACGGGTCCCGGGTCCCGGGTCCCGGGTCCCGGCCACGCTCCTGATCAAGGGCTCGCGCGGTAGCGCCATGGACACCGTGGTGCGCGCGCTGCTGAACCAGGCACAGGAGGCGCCGCATGCTGCTTGAACTCGCCCGCTGGCTGCAGCAGCTCGAAAGCATGTTCGGGCTGTTCGGCTATCTGACCTTCCGCGGCATCCTCGCGGCGCTGACCTCGCTGTTCCTGTCGCTGTGGCTGGGCCCGGCGGTGATCCGCAAGCTGGCGCAGTTCAAGGGCGGTCAGCCGATCCGCCAGGACGGCCCGCAGACCCACTTCTCCAAGGCCGGCACTCCGACCATGGGCGGCTCGCTGATCCTGCTCACCGTGCTGCTGTCGGTGCTGCTGTGGGGCGACCTGCGCAACCGCTACGTGTGGCTGGTGCTGGCGGTGATGCTGGCGTTCGGCGTGATCGGCTGGTACGACGACTGGATCAAGATCGTGCGCCGCGACCCGAACGGGCTGAAGTCGCGCTGGAAGTACCTGCTGCAGTCGATCTTCGGCCTGGCCGCGGGCCTGTTCCTGTACTACACCGCCGACGTGCCGGCGGCGATCACCTTCTACATCCCGATGTTCAAGTCGATCGCGCTGCCGCTGGCCGGGATCAGCTTCGTGGCCATCGCCTACTTCTGGATCGTCGGCTTCTCCAACGCGGTCAACCTGACCGACGGCCTGGACGGCCTGGCGATCATGCCGACGGTGCTGGTGGCCTGCGCGCTGGGCGTGTTCGCCTATGCCTCGGGCAACGCGGTGTTCTCGGCCTACCTGAAGATCCCGACCATCCCCGGCGCCGGCGAGCTGATCATCATCTGCGCGGCGATCGCCGGCGCGGGCCTGGGCTTCCTGTGGTTCAACACCTACCCGGCGATGGTGTTCATGGGCGACATCGGCGCGCTGGCGCTGGGCGCGGTGCTGGGCACCATCGCGGTGATCGTGCGCCAGGAACTGGTGCTGGTGATCATGGGCGGCGTGTTCGTCATCGAGACGCTGTCGGTGATGATCCAGGTCGCCTCGTTCAAGCTCACCGGCAAGCGCGTGTTCCGCATGGCGCCGATCCACCACCACTTCGAGCTGAAGGGCTGGCCGGAGCCGCGGGTGATCGTGCGCTTCTGGATCATTTCGGTGGTGCTGGTGCTGGTCGGCCTGGCCACGTTGAAGGTGCGCTGATGAACGACCCCGCCCGCCAAGCGACCCGCCTGGAGGCCATCGGTGGCCGCTACGACCCGTGGCTGCTCGGCGCCGCGGTGGCGCTGGCGTCGCTGGGCGTGGTCATGGTCGGCTCCAGCTCGATCGAGCTGACCACCAGCCCGTTCTACTACCTGAGCCGTCACCTGCTGTTCCTGGCCGGCGGTGTCGGCCTGGCGATCTGGGCGATGCGCACCGAGCTGAAGAACATCGAGCAGTACAACCAGTTGCTGCTGCTGGCCTGCTTCGGCCTGCTGCTGGTGGTGTTCGTGCCCGGGCTGGGCAGCACCGTCAACGGCGCGCGGCGCTGGATCAACCTGGGCATCTCGCGTTTCCAGACCGTGGAAGCGGTGAAGGTGCTGTACATCGTGTGGCTGTCCAGCTACCTGGTGCGTTTCCGCGACGAGGTCAACGCGACCTGGCCGGCGATGCTCAAGCCGCTGGGTGTGGCGGTGGCGCTGGTCGGCCTGCTGCTGCTGCAGCCGGACTTCGGTTCCTCCACGCTGCTGCTGGCGATCACCGCCGGCATGCTGGTGTTGGGCGGGGTGAATCTGCCGCGCATGTCGATGCCGATCGTGATCGGCCTGCCGGTGTTCGCCTTCATCGCGATCCTCGAGCCGTACCGCCTGCGCCGCATCACCTCCTTCCTCGATCCGTGGGCCGACCAGCTCGGTTCCGGCTACCAGCTGTCCAACGCGCTGATGGCGGTGGGCCGCGGCGAACTGTTCGGGGTCGGCCTGGGCGGCTCGGTGCAGAAGCTCAACTACCTGCCGGAAGCGCACACCGACTTCATCTTCTCGGTCATCGCCGAGGAACTGGGCTTCGTCGGCGTGTGCCTGATCATCTCGCTGTACGCGCTGCTGGTCGGCCGCGCGTTCTGGCTGGGCATGCGTTGCGTGGAAATGAAGCGCCACTTCTCCGGCTACATCGCCTTCGGCATCGGCCTGTGGATCAGCCTGCAGAGCTTCGTCTCGGTCGGCGTGAACCTGGGCATCCTGCCGACCAAGGGCCTGACCCTGCCGCTGATCTCCGCCGGTGGTTCCAGCGTGCTGATGACCTGCGTGGCGATGGGGCTGCTGCTGCGCGTGTCCTACGAACTCAACCGCGCCGAGCGCCAGGTGGCGCTGGTACGCAGCGACGCGGCGATGCCGGTCAAGCAGACCGTGGACAACGCCGAGGACCTGCACGCCGCGCGCGAGGCCAGCGCCAGCGCGGTCGCCGCGGCGATCCAGGGCGGTGCCCCGGGGCGCGGCACCAGCCGCATGCAGCCG
>NZ_AQOJ01001004.1:0-1946 GCF_000364685.1 Xanthomonas sp. SHU 166 | reverse complement strand
GGCGGGCGTGGCGACCACCGCCGTCGGCGTGCCGTTCGCCACCGGCAAGGTGGCCGTGGCCGAGCGCCAGTGCACCCGCGCCAGGCGTCCGCCGAGCACGCCGCCGTCCTTGGTCGGCACGCTGAGGTCGCCGGCCAGGGCCGGGCCGTCCAAATGCACGTCGATGCTGTCGGCCTGCGGCAGCAGGCGCAGGCGGGTGTTGTCGAACACCCCGCCCAGCAACAGCAGATGGTCGGCCAGGATCTCGATGCGCCGCAGCGGCATCGGGTCTTCGCCGCCGTTGGCCGCGGCGGCGTTCGGATCGGGGCGGCTGACCACGCCGATCCAGTCGATGGCGTTCAATGCCGCGGTGCGCCCGCTGACCACCAGGCCGCTGGCCGGCGGTTCGTCGGCGACGTGGTCGCTGCCCATCACCACGCGCACGCCGGTCTTGCCGCCCTGGCTGCGCGCCGCCAGCGCCATCAGCTTGCCGAAGGCCACCTCGATGCGACCGCTGCCGACCGGCAGCGGCACGTTGACCGAGGTCGCCAGCGGCGTCGTCGGCGCCTTGTCCATCGGCGCCGGCATCAGCAGTTGGGTGCCGACCAGGTCCGAGCGCAGTTGCAGCCGGGTCGGCGGCTGCGCGCCGCCGTCGGGGGTCTTGGGCAGGCCGACGCCGATGTTCCAGCGCGAGCGGCCCTGCACGTACGGCTTGAGCCAGGCCATTTCCGGCACCCGGTCGAGCAGTTCGTTCGCGTCCAGCGACGCGCTCAGCGCGGCCTCGAAGGCCTGCTGCGGATCCTGCACGCCGTCGCCGGCGCGCAGCGCCAGTTCGCCCTGGTGGCCCTGGTAGGCCACGCTCAGCTTCTGCGCGGCGAATCCGGTATCGCTGTAGTTGGCGCTGCCGCGCATGTCGTCGAAGGCCAGGTCCCAGCGCTTGTCGGCGATATGCGCGCCGAGCAGGTCGACCGTGCCGCGCAGGTGGTGGGTGCCGATGTCGGCGCGCAGCGGCTGCAGCAGGTCGAAGGTGACATCGGCCGGCCCCGACGCGCTGAGCGCATCCAGGGTGTCGCCGTAATGGGCATGCAGCGGACTCTGCCGCAGCATCGCCAGCAGCTTGCCGGTCTCGGCGCGGGTGCTGGCCAGCACGCTGAGCTGGCCTTCCTTGTAGTCGGGCAGCGCCGCCGACAGCTGCTCCACCGGCACCCCGCCCATGCTGCCGCGGCCGTGCACCTCGAAGCCGTTGCCGATGAAGGCGACGCTGGCGTCCACGTTCTCCACCGCCGGCCAGTCGTGCTGGAAGCGCACCTTGGCGTCCTCCAGCCGCGCGGTCGCCTCGAAGCGGCCGTTGTGGTCGGCGAACGGCCAATCGTCCAGGTCGCCGGAGACCAGCGCATGGCCGTCGCGCAGGCGCCCGCCCTGCAGCGCGGCGTCGAGCCAGTCGGTGGCGGCCTTGCTCATCTTGGAATGGACCCAGAACTTCTTCGCCGCCACCACCGGCGCGTCCTGCAGGTCGGCGGCCAGGTCGATCCACGGCCGCGAGCCGTCGTCCTGGAAGCGCAGCCCGCCGCGCACGTCGGCGCCGTAGTCGCTGCCCTGCACGCGCAGCCCGGGGGTCGCCACGCGCAGGCCGTCGCCATCGCGGAAGGCGACGATGCGTCCGGCCAACTGGACCTGGTGGACCACGCCGAAGCCGCTGGGCCAGTCGACGCGGACCGGGCTGCCGGCCTCCAGCGCCAGTTCGCCGGCCTGGGCATCGCCGTCGAAGCGGCCGCGCAGCCCACTCACCCCAGGCGCACCGCCCGCCGGCGCGAATGCCACGTCCGCCAGCCGCCCCTGGCCGTACAGCGGACCGCCGGTAACCCCGCTCACCGCCACCTGGGTCAGCTGCAGACGCGGCTTCGCCACCGCCAGCCAACTGCGCAGGCTGGGCGAAAGCCGGTCGCTGAGCCCGGCCACCGCGATCA
>NZ_AQOJ01001003.1:0-305 GCF_000364685.1 Xanthomonas sp. SHU 166 | reverse complement strand
CGCCTGCGCCTGCACCTGCCGCGGAGCCGACGCCGGCAGCGCCGGCGCCCACGCCGACCACGGCCAGTGCACCACCGCCGCCGGCGGAGCAGCCGCTGCAGGTGACCGAAACGCCGACGCCCACCCGTGACTTCGTACTGCCGCCGCCACCGAGCGTGCGTGTCCCGGTGCCGACACCGCGCGCGGTGGTGCCGCCCGACGTGCAGGTGCCGGTGCGCGAGGTCGAAGTGGTCACCGACGTGCCGACCGTGGCGCAACTGCGGTCGCGCGACATCGCGGTGCCGCGCCCAGTCGCACCGCAGGTA
>NZ_AQOJ01001002.1:0-1088 GCF_000364685.1 Xanthomonas sp. SHU 166 | reverse complement strand
GGCGACCGCGTGCAGCGGCCGCCACTCCGGCAGGCCTTCGCGCCAGACCAGGGTCTCGCGCTGCAGGCGGCCGTCGTGCAGGCGTTCCAGCAGGGCGGACGCCGGCAACGGGCCGTGCCGCTCGCGCGCGGCATCGACGTAGTACCAGATCGCCAATGGGGAAGTGTCTTCGTGCATCCGTGCGCGACCGTCAGCGACTCAGTGAACCGGCTCCGGCTCGTCGACGAACATCTGCGTTTCCATCCACGCGTACGCCGCCTCGGCACCAGGCTGGTTGAACAGCACCATCAGCACCACCCACTTCAGGTCGTCCAGATCCAGTTCGTCCTGATCCAGGGCCATAGCCCGGTCCAGCACCAGCTCGCGCTGGTCGCTGTCGAGGATGCCGTGCTGCTCCAGGAACAGCAGGAAGCCGCGGCATTCCACGTCGAGCTTGTCCAGTTCCGGACCGTGGTAGATGCGGATCGGGCCATCGATGCGCGGCTGCGCCACGGCCGGGCGCTGGTCGGCCAGGGCGTCGAGCCAGTCGAACGCCTTGCTGATCTCGGTGGGGCTGAAACCTGCCTGGATCAGGCCATTCTGGAGGGAGTCGCGATCGCGGACCGGATCCGCGTCTTCGCTGAAATAGTGTTCGAACAGGTACAGCAGGACATCCAGAATGCTCTCTTTCATTGCCCCTCGGCCTGCGTCGCGAGACGCTGTGGAGGTGAAGAAACTAGGGTTTGCGGGTGTAACGACCGCGTTCGACCGCCACGTAGCCATCCAGTTCCATGGCCAGCAGCATGGAGGACGCCGCTGCGGCCGTCAATCCGCTGCGTGCGATCACTGAATCCATACAGATGGGGTCGTGGCCCAGCGCCTGCCACAAGCGCTGGTAGTCGGGGTGGGGGAAGGCCGGTGTGGCCGCGCGCGCGGTGCTGGCTCCCTGTGTGGGGGCGTTCAGGCGCCCGCGCAAGGCGTCGGCCAGTGCGGCGGCCAGGGGCGCGACCCCGGCCAGCACCTCCTCGGCGCTTTCCACCAGCCCGGCGCCGTCGCGGATCAGCCGATGGCAGCCGCGCGCCAGCGGATTGTGGATCGAGCCGGGCAGG
>NZ_AQOJ01001001.1:0-2753 GCF_000364685.1 Xanthomonas sp. SHU 166 | reverse complement strand
CGACACAGGGGTCGGCCCGGACCTGGAACGGCGGCTGTCGCCGGCCTTCATCCGCGGCCACGACTACGGCACCCGCGCCAGCACCATCGTCGCGGTGGACGCCGCCGGCCACGGCTGGATCCATGAGCGACGGTTCGGCCCGGACGGAGTGTTCATTGGGGAGACGCGGCTGGAGAACCGGGACCCAGGTGCGGGGACCGGGGACCCGGAAAAGCGATGATGATGCAGGCGGCCGAGGCTGCTTTCGGCTGCATCGCCCGTCAGAGGTACGGCTTTGGCATTTGCGGGACCCGGGTCCCGTCTTAACATGCGACAATGCCCGCGGCGGAGCCGGCCAGACAGTCGCGTCATCCCATCGCATTTCGGTGCGGCGGGATGCCGAGGAAAGTCCGGGCTCCATAGGGCAAGGTGCCAGGTAACGCCTGGGCGGCGCGAGCCGACGGACTAGTGCAACAGAAAGATACCGCCTACGTCTGCGCAAGCAGGCCGGTAAGGGTGAAATGGTGCGGTAAGAGCGCACCGCGAGTCCGGTAACGGACCGGCACGGCAAACCCCACCTGGAGCAAGACCAAATAGGGACCTCATGGCGCGGCCCGCGTCGGGTCCGGGTAGGTTGCTTGAGCGTACCGGTGACGGTGCGCCTAGAAGAATGACTGTCCACGACAGAACCCGGCTTATCGGCCGGCTCCGCCACTTTTTTCAGAACGTCGAAAACTCCAAACCTTCACTGAGGGCGCGGAGCGCCAGGCGTTGATGCCCCCCCCTTCCGGCCTCCGACCCGCTGCGAACAGGATCCTTGTTGCGAAAGTGCAATCATTGCACTATGTTCCGCACATGCCGACGATCGTCCGTTTCGCCAACAGCGTTGTCACGATGTATGCGGCCGACCATCTGCCGCCTCACTTCCATGTGCGTACCCGAGATGGTCGGGAAGCGCTGATCGTCATCGACACCCTGGCAGTTCTGTCCGGCCGCCTGAGCCGACGCGAATTGAGCGCCGCGCTTGAATGGGCCGCGGCGAACAAAGCCACCCTCATCGCCCGATGGCAGGAATTGAATCCATGAACCAACCTCAATTCGTCATTACCAAGGTGAAGGCAGTCGCGGCGCGCGAACTTGCACTGACCTTTGCCGACGGCTTCACTTGCACTGTCGACCTCAGCGAGGTCTTGGCCTCGCATCCTTCCCTGAAAAAGGCACGGCTGCCACACGTTTTCCATAAGGTCTCGCTCGACGAATGGCAGCGCGGCGTCATCTTCGACGGCAACGACGAGTTGGCGCTCGCCAGCGACAACCTGCGCGCACTCGCGATCGAGCAAGCCGGTGACTATTCCCACCAGCAGATCATCGCCTGGATGCATCGCCACGACATGACGTTGGATTCAGCCGCCGAAGCATTGGGCTTGAGCCGGCGCATGCTCGCCTACTACCGCAGCGGCGAAAAGCCCGTCCCCAAGAGCATTGGCTTGGCGATGCTGGGATGGGAGGCCGAACAGGCAGGGTTTGATTATTCGAAAGTCGCCTGAGAACGCAGTCGCCAAAGACGACTGGCCGGCGATCGCATTGCCGCAGAGCGTTATCGCCCCCTTAACCGCCGTAAAGCGCCTTGCGCGACGCACCGGTCAGTTCGGCGGCCAGCTTGGCGGCGGTGGACGGCGGCAGGTGTTCGCTGAGCTTGGCGTAGACGCGGCGGCCTTCGGCCAACTGCGCGTCGGCGTCGTCGCCGGCGCCCTGCACCATCAGCACGAACTCGCCCTTGCGCTGGTTGTCGTCGGCCTCGACCCGCGCGTGCAGGTCGGCCAGGGTGCCGTCGAGCACGGTCTCGAACAGCTTGGTCAGTTCGCGCGCCATCACGGCCGGGCGGGCATCGCCGAAGGCGGCGCGGCAGTCGGCCAGGGACTCGGCGATGCGGTGCGAGGCTTCGTAGAACACTAAGGTGCGCGGCTCTCCGGCCAACCGCGCCAGGCGCTCGCGGCGCGCCGAGGCCTTGGCCGGCAGGAAGCCCTCGAAGGCGAAGCGGTCGCTGGGCAGGCCGGCCACGCTGAGCGCGGCGATCGCCGCGCAGGCACCCGGCACCGGGCTGACCCGCACCCCGGCCGCGCGTGCGGCGCGCACCAGGCGGTAGCCGGGGTCGCTGACCAGCGGGGTGCCGGCGTCGCTGACCAGGGCCAGCGACTGGCCCTCCAGCAGGCGCGCGACGATGCGCTGCGACAGCGCCTCCTCGTTGTGTTCGTGCAGCGCCAGCAGCGGCCGCTCGATGCCGAAGTGGGCCAGCAGCTGGCCGCTGCGGCGGGTGTCCTCGGCGCAGATCGCCGCCACCGAGCGCAGCGTCTCCTGGGCGCGCGGCGTCAGGTCGGCGAGGTTGCCGATCGGCGTGGCGACGACGTGCAGGGTTCCGGGCTGGGCGCTCATCTACGGGCTTTCCATGGTCAAGGGTAGAATCGTAGCGGTTTTCCCCGGCGCGCCCGGCGTGCCCAGCCGAATGGACCAGAAATGAACAAGCGATTCGCAAGGATTTCCGCCCTGTCGCTGCTGGCGCTGCTCGTCGCCGGCTGCGCCACCACCAGCGTGACGCCGAGCGCTTCGCCGGCCCAATCGGCGGCGCTGGCGCTGCTGGACCAGGGCAAGCCGAAGGACGCGGCGCAGCAGCTCGAGGCGCAGGCCGCCGGCGCCACCGGCAGCGCCCGCAACCAGTTGCTGGGCGACGCCGCCTTCGCCTGGTACGAGGCCGGCGATACCGCCCGCGCGCGCAG
>NZ_AQOJ01001000.1:0-752 GCF_000364685.1 Xanthomonas sp. SHU 166 | reverse complement strand
GCCAGCGCGGCCTCGAAGCGCTCGCGCGCGCCGCTGCCGTCGGCGGCGCTGAGCCGGCCCGCACGCAGCGCCGCGTGGCCCTGATCGAGCAATTGCTGGATGCGCGTCTCCGGCCAGATCAGGTCGGCCAGCGGGCGGCGAAACACCACCACGGTCATTCCCAGCACCAGCAGCACCGCCAGCGCCCAGCGCCAGACACGCCGATCGCGCCACAGCGGCACCGGCCGCTGCCTGCGCGTGGGTTCGTCCCTGACCTGATCCGGCGGCATGCTCACCGCACAAGCTTAGCGTTGCCCCGATGACGAACAGCTGTGCGTCGCGCCGGCCGCGCGCACGGTGGGTGGCCCACCCGCTGGCAGGCCTCCCGGCCGGCATGCCGCCGCCCCTCAGCCCAGCCGCCGCGCCTCGTGCACGCCCGGCAGCGCGTCGAGCTTGCCGAGCAAGGTGGACAGCTGCCCGTAATCGCCGACCTTCAGCCGCAGCCGCAGTTGCGCCAGGCCGCTGTCGCGCACGTTCTCGCTGTTGATCTCCAGCACGTGCGCCTCTTCCTGGGCGATCAGGTTGGTGATGTCCTTGAGCAGCCAGCGCCGGTCCACCGCGCGCACCAGCACGTCGACCTCGTAACCGCCGCCGGCCTGGCCCCACTCCACCGGCAGCACCCGCTGCGGATGGCTGGCGGCCAGCCGCGCGAACGCGGCGCAGTCGCTGCGGTGCACGGTGACGCCGCGGGTGCGGGTCAGGTAGCCGGCGAT
>NZ_AQOJ01000999.1:0-332 GCF_000364685.1 Xanthomonas sp. SHU 166 | reverse complement strand
GGGCGCCGGCGGTGTCCAGCCACAGCGTCGCGGTGCCGCAGCAGCGGTCCAGCGGCGAACGGCTCAGGTGCAGCGTCTGCAGCTTGTCCAGTTCGGCCAGCCGCCACCAGCGCCGCCACCAGCCGCCGCGCACCGCCACGTAGCGCGCATCCAGCGCGTAGCCCATGCGCTGCGCCTGGCGCCAGGACTTGAACGCCGACCACGGCAGCCACAACAGCAGCAGCGCGGCCCAGGCGCCGAGGGTGGGCCACAGCCCCGCGCACAGCAGCGGCACCAGCAGCAGCGTCGGCAGCGACAGGCGCCACCAGTAGCGCGTGGCGATGCCGTGCCAG
>NZ_AQOJ01000998.1:0-1373 GCF_000364685.1 Xanthomonas sp. SHU 166 | reverse complement strand
CGATCTGCGGCAGCAGCCGCTGCAGCAGCGCATCGCAGGCGGCCGGCGTGGCCAATGGCGCCAGTTCCGTCAGCGCGTGGTCGTGCCCGTGCCCGTGGTGCGACTGGATCACCGCCGTGTCGATGTGCAGGCTGCGCCGCCGCAGCAACCGCTGCAGCACGCTTTCGTGCAGGGTCCAGGCCTGGATCCGGCGCCGCGCCACGCTGCTGCGCAACCGCGTCAGCAGGCCGCGCTCCACGGTCAGCCGGCGCTCGCTCTCGCTCAGCCGGAAGCCGTGGTACTGCACGATGGCCAGCCCCATCGACAAGGCGCGCATCAGCAGCAACAGCGTCGCCAGCATCATGGCGAAGGTCACCGCGCCCGCCATCCAGCCCAGTTGCAGGTGCGTGGCGTAGCCGAACAGTTGCCGCCCGTAGTGCTCGATCGCGTTGGAGATCATGCGCTCGGGGAACAGGTGGTAGGTGGCGCCGAACGCGGTGAGCAGCACCACCATGCCGCGGTTGGAGATCAGGCCCTGGCGCAGCACCTCGGTGGTGGGCAGCGCCAGCAGCAGTTCGCTGTCCGGCGCGGCAGCGGGTGCAGCGTCGGCATCGGTCGCGGCGATCGTGTCGGCGGCGGGTGCGCGGTGGCGGATCTGCTGTTCCAGCGCCAGCGCCTGGTCCAGCCGCAGCACCCGCATCTGCGCCTCGGGCTTGGTGCCGCCGGCCGACTCCAGGCGTACCTCGGCCACGCCGAATAGCCGGTGCAGCAGCGACTGGTGCACCACCACGTTGTGGATGCGCGCGAACGGGATCTCGCGCAGGCTGCGTTCCAGCCAGCCGCTGCGGATGCTCAGGCTGTCGTGGCCGATGCGGTACTGGTAGGTGAGATAGCGCAGCAGCGACACCGCCACCAGCCCGCTGCACACCGCCAGCATCACCAGGTGATCGGCGTGATCGCGGTGGCCGTCGCGGCTGCCGAACACCAGCAGCGCCAGCAACGGCAGCAGGAAATGCCTGAGGTGCTGCAGCAGCACGAACAGCCACGACCACGGATGCAGGCGCCGCACCGGCGTGGTGTGTTCGGCGTCGGCCAGGCCGCTCACAGCGCGTCGTCGTCGTGGTCGAGCTGGTGCGCCAGGCGCTCGCGCAGGCGTTCGGCGTCGGCCTGATCCAGACCGGGCACGGCGACCGCGGTATGCCGGGTGCCGGCGGTGTGCACGACCAGGGTGGCCAGGCGCAGGGCGCGTTCCAGCGGGCCGCGGCGCAGGTCCAGGTGCTGCACGCGCGAGATCGGGACGTGCGTCTCGCTCTGCCACAGGCGCCCGCGGAACACGTCCAGGCCCTGGGCATTCAGCCGCCAGCGGATGCGCCGGTGGCGGACGAAGCCGACCC
>NZ_AQOJ01000997.1:0-1478 GCF_000364685.1 Xanthomonas sp. SHU 166 | reverse complement strand
GCTCGCGGATCAGCACGCGATCGATGCAGAAAACCCACAACGGTCAACTCGAACAGTCGTATGTCCGGGTCAAGGGCAACCATTCGACGATGAGCGGCAGCAGCGACGAACTCGCCAGCATGAAGCGCGAGACCCAGGGCGATGGCCTGTGGTTCCGCCGCGGCGGCAAGCGCTACGTGGTGCACGATCCTGCGCTGCTGGCCCGCTTCGACGCGCTGTTCGAGCCGATCGGCAAGCTGGGCGCGCAGCAGGGCGAGCTCGGCAAGCGCCAGGGAGCACTGGGCCGAGAGCAGGGCGAGCTAGGTCGTGAACAGGGCAAGCTGGTCCGGGAGAGCATCGCGCTGGCGGCGGACCGCATGGACTCCAACGGCATTGCCGCCAAGGCGCAAGCACGTGCCCAGACCGAACTGGCGCAGCGCCAGGATGCACTGTCGGCGAAGATGCGCGCGCTCGGCGAACAGCAGGCCGCGCTGGGCCGGCAGCAGGGCGAACTGGGTGCGCGTCAGGGCGAATTGAGCGCGCAGATCGATCGCGAGGTCGACCGCCTGTTCGATGCCGCCATCGCCGCGGGCAATGCGCAGCGGCTGGAGTGATGTCGCCGGCGGCGTGCGCAGCGCCTACGCCGACGCCGCACCCGCCAGCGCGCGTTCCTCGGCCTCGGCGGCGACCAGGCGCTGCAGCAGCAGCGCCAGCGTGACCACGTCCTGGTGGTTGTGCGCGGCGACGCGGCGCAGGTTGCGCGCGTTGCCGCCGCGCAGGTAGCCCAGCCACGCCGCCGGCGCTTCCGAGCCCGGCAGGTCGTCCTCGCGCACCACGCGCAGCAATTGCCGCTCGATGGTGGCGAGCTTGCAGTTCTCCCAGGTGCCGCGGTAACGGCGGCGGGTGGGATGCAGCAGATCCACGTGGTCCAGCGCCGACAGCGGATCGGCGCAGCGCGCCAGCCGATAGCGGGTCTTCAACAACGGCGCGTCGTAGCAGCGGCCGTTGTAGCTGGACAGCACCGTGCCCGGCCGCAGCCAGGCGCGGAACGCCTCCAGCATCGCCTTCTCCGCACCCATCGTGGCCATCAGCAACTGGCGGATGCGCAGGCCCGGGCCATCGGCCGGATGCACGCTCCAGTCGGCCGCGCCGATCATGAAGGCGCGGGTGCCGGTGCCGCCGGCCAGGCCGGTGGTTTCGGTGTCGAAGAACAGCAGGTCGGTGGGTTCCACCGTATCCTCGCGGCGGGCGAAGGCCAGCGACAGCGCGCCGGCGGGGATCGGCTGCGGCAGGAAGGCCTCGATCAGGTGCAGCCCGGGTGCGATCTCCACCCCGGGCAGGTGCCGGTCCGGCGCCGCGGCCGGTTTGCGTGCGGATGCAGCCGCGGTGGGCGCGACCGCACGCTCGCGCAGGCCGAGCAGGCGCCGCAGCGCGGACACATCGGTGCCGCCGCGGTCGAACGGGGCGATGGCGATGGGCGGCGCTACCGCGGTATCGGC
>NZ_AQOJ01000996.1:0-6259 GCF_000364685.1 Xanthomonas sp. SHU 166 | reverse complement strand
ACCGGCGGCACCGGCGGCGAACGGCATGGCCAGGCACAGCGCCAGCCAGAGCGGGAAACGCGCAACACCACGCGAACGGATACGCATGCGACTCTCCTGTTGGATACGAAAGGAAACGATGGGCACGGTCAGGACAGACCGAACCAGAGCAGCGCCACCACGGCCGCCACCAGGCACAGTACGGCAAGCAGCCACAGCGCCCGGCGTCGACGCCGGCGCAGCCGCTGCGCGCGGGCCAGCGAGCGCAGGTCGATGTGCAGTTCTCGGCACCACAGGTCGGTGTCGTGCCGGGACAGGATGAAGCCGTGTCTACGCATGTGCGGTCTCCTGGGCGGAATCGTGCGGGGCCGGCGCATCGGACAGCTGCCACAGCTTCAGCCGCTGACCGTCGAACAGCACCTCGCCGACCGGGGTGTGGGTGCCGCGGAACAGGATCTGCAGGCGGTGCCCTGGCCGCCGCGGCCGGCGCGGCAACACTTGCAGCAGCAGGCGCGGCGCCTCGTCCAGCACCTCCTCCACGTCCAGTTCGACGTCGAAGGCCAGGGCCAGTTCGCCGATCTGCGGCAATTGCCAGGCGCGCAGCTCCCACAACGGGATCTGCAGCGACGGCGGCTCGGCCGCGTCCGTGGCCACCGGCAGCGTCTCGCCTGCGCCGAAGCAGGCGCGCAAGGCCTGTGCGTGACGCGCGCGGCAGCGCCGCTGCGCATCCAGCAGGGCCGCCGACAGCCCCTGCAGCAGCAGGTCGAACTCGCAGCGTAGGCTGGCCATCAGTCGTCCTTCATCCAGCCGGGCTTGCGCGGGAAGCCCACGTGGTAGCACAGCCACTGCATCACCACCTGGTGCTCGCCGATCTGCAGCACGGCGAAATTCTTCTCGGTGCCGATGATCGCGCCCTTCGGCGAATCGCTCAGGCAGCGGTTGAGCAAGGCCCGCGCGGCTTCGATCTGCTCGGGCGATTGCATCTGCGTCGGGTTGTCGCTGCCGACCACGACCCGCTTGACGAACTTGACTTCAGTAAGGTCGAACATCGTTGACGAGTCCCCCGACGAGATGGTTCAACGGACCGCTATGGACTTACGCGGGAACCGGCTCGGGCTTGCCGATCTTGCGCGGCGCCACCGAGGTCTGCAGGATGTCCAGCACCCGCGCCAAACCTTCCGGCGGTCCCTTGTCCGCGGCATGCACCGAGACGTGGTACTTGGCCGAGTTGTCCGAGCTGCGCGTGTTCTCCTTGCTGGTGGAGACCGAGCCCTGGATATGCACCTTGGCCTTGAACAGGCCGAAGCCGTATTCCACGTCCGCCGACATCGACGCCGAGGCATCGGTCTTCTCCTTCGAGGAGAAGGACGACTTCACTTCCATGTCGAAGGTGATGTCCACGGTCTGGATGCTCAGGCTGGGCACGTTGACGATGGCCAGCAGCGGCACTTCCAGTTCGACCTCCTCCTCGGCGATGCCGCCGGCCTTGTCCGGGTCGTCGACCGGCCGCTTGAAGCGGAAGCTGGCGGTACGGGTGGCGCCGGTTGCCTGCGGATTCTTCGGGTCGGGGTTGTCCGGCGGCAGGAAGCCGATGACGCGGATGAAATCGGCGGTGGCGCGGGCCAGCTTGACCTGCGCGTCGCAGGCCGCATCGAGCGGGCCGCCGATCAGGTCGCCCATCGGCAGACCCTTGAATTGACTTGACATATTGACGAGTTCGTCAGCCATTGCAGTGACTCCTTCAGTTGGTGGGATTGGTTACATCGTCCGTGCCCGCGACGTCCGGCTTGTCGGCCATGACCGTCTTGAACACGCCCTGCGTCTGCGCCAGATGGTTCAGCAATCTGGCCGCTCCGTCAGTCGGTTCGGTCCCCTCCACGCGCAACACGACGTGGACGGCACTCTGGCGCTGGCTCCGCGCGCTGGCGCTGGTATCGACGCGCACGCTGGAACGGGTGGCGGTGCGCTTGGCCTGCCAGGCACCGCGCGGGCCGGGCGACTCCGGCGCGAAGAAGCCGTCGGCCGACTGCAGGCCGCCGAGGTCGCCGAGCTGCGCATCGAAGCTGATCTCCACGTCCTTGATCCGCAGCACGTTGGTCGAGACCAGCGGCAGCAGCGGCGCGCGGTAGTAGTCCTCGTCGCCTTCGGCGGCCTGCGGGTGCTGCGACGGCAGGCGGATGATCACGCTCTTGGGCCGGTGGAACTCGTCGAAGTAATCGCCGAGGTTGGCCATCTGGTGCTGCTCGATGCGGTCCTGCGCCTCGATCACGGCGCCGGCCAGCGCTTCGATCAGGTCGTTCAATGCGGTCGGTCCAGCCATGGTCGCTCCTGGAGAAAGAAGGCCGCCGTCGGCGACGGCAGCGGATCGGCGGCGCTTGCCGCGCGCGCACTCAGCTCAGGTCGGGGAAGGAGTCGGTGCGCGCCAGCCAGCCCTTGAGGAACTTGCCCAGCGGCGGCTTGGCCGCGACCAGGCGCTGGTAGTAGTCGCGCCGGCCCTGCTTGTAGCGTGCGTACAGATCGCGCTGGTCGGCGGCCTTCAGCGCCGCCAGGGTGGCCGGGCCGAACTTGCCGTCCTCCGGCAGCTGCAGCGCCGGCGCCTGCGCGTTGAGCACGCGCTGCAGCAGCTTGATGGCGTTGTTGCCGGCGTTGACCTGGAAGTCGAACAGGATGTTGGCCAGCGGCTGCAGGGCGATCTCGTCGCCGTGCACCGCATTCCAGTAGCAGGTCTTGTAGATCACCCCGGCTTGCGCGTCGGTGAGCGCGCGCAGGTTGTCCAGGGTCGGCTCCAGTTGCAGCAGGCTCTTGGCGTACAAGCGAAACGTCGCCAGGGTGATGCCCTTGTTGGTGGCGCCGCCCGGATCCACCGGATCGTTGACGAAGCCGCCCTCGTGCTTGAGCAGGGTCGGAAAGAACGCGTTGAAGTCGGCCATGGGATCCTCCGCTGATGCCCGGTGTGGGCGTGGAGGAAGTCTGCGCAGCGGGCCGCATCGGCGGGATCGGCAAAAGCCCGATCCGGCAGCGGCTGCGCACTGAGGCGCCGTGTGCATGCGGTTCTCCGCGATCCGGGCAGCGGCGTCAGCGCGCGCCGCGCACCGGCCGCAGGCTTCTGGAATAATGCCGGGCTATGAGCAAGATCGAACAACTGCTGGACAACAACCGCTCCTGGTCCGAACGCATCAACCGCGAGGATCCGGAGTTCTTCAGCCGCCTGTCCAAGCAGCAGACCCCGGAGTACCTGTGGATCGGCTGCTCCGACTCGCGGGTGCCGGCGAACCAGATCATCGACATGGCACCGGGCGAGGTGTTCGTCCACCGCAACATCGCCAACGTGGTCGTGCATACCGACCTGAACTGCCTGTCGGTGATCCAGTTCGCGGTCGAGGTGCTGAAGGTGCGGCACATCCTGGTGGTCGGCCACTACGGCTGCGGCGGCGTGCACGCGGGCCTGACCCGCGCGCGGCTGGGCCTGGTCGACAACTGGATTCGCCACGTCACCGATGTGGCCGAGAAGCACGAGCACTGCCTGCAGCAGGCCGGCGACCTCAACGTGCAGCACGCGCGCCTGTGCGAGCTCAACGTGCTCGAGCAGGTGGTCAACGTCAGCCGCACTTCGATCGTGCTCGACGCCTGGGCGCGCGGCCAGGAACTGACCGTGCACGGCTGGGTCTACAGCCTGCGCGACGGCCGCGTGCACGACCTGGGCATGGAACTTGACCGCATCGACGACCTGGCGCCGCGCTACGATGCCGCCCTGGCGCGCATCAGCCAGGACCGCGAGGACCGCTGAGCGGCGCGCCGCTCCGCCATCTCGATCAAGGATCCGCATGCTCCCCGGCCCGCTCAACCTGCACGCCTGGATCGACGCCCACCGGCACCTGCTGAAGCCGCCGGTGGGCAACAAGTGCATCCACGCCGGCGACTTCATCGTGATGGTGGTCGGCGGGCCGAACGCGCGCAGCGACTACCACTACGACGAAGGCCCGGAGTGGTTCTACCAGCTCGAAGGCGAGATGGTGCTGAAGATCCAGGAAGACGGCGCGGTGCGCGAGATCCCGATCCGCGCCGGCGAGACCTTCCTGCTGCCGCCGAAGGTGCCGCACTCGCCGCAGCGCGGCGCGAACTCGGTCGGCCTGGTGATCGAGCGGCGGCGCCTGCCGCACGAGCAGGACGGCCTGCTGTGGTTCTGCGAGCGCTGCAACCACCTGCTGTACGAAGCCTACTTCCCGCTGCAGAACATCGAGACCGACTTCCCGCCGGTGTTCGCGCGCTTCTACGCCTCCGAATCGCTGCGCACCTGCGCCCGCTGCGGCCACGTGCATCCGCGGCCGGCGGCCGACGCGCCGTGACCGCCCTGCCCCCACGCCGTTCCGGCTCGCGATGCTGCGCAGCCTGATCGCACTCAAGCCGCGCGACGTGCCGGTGCGCGTGGCCCTGCGCAACACCGCCGCGGTGGTCGCGCCGCTGGCGCTGGGCGTGGCCGCCGGCCATGCCGAGTTGGGCCTGGCGGTGTCCACCGGCGCGCTCAACACCATGTTCTCCGACCAGCCCGGCCCGTACCGGGCGCGGATGCAGCGCATGCTGATGGCCGCGCTGGCGGCGGGCGTGGCCGCGCTGCTGGGCATGCTGATCGGCGCGCACACCGTGGCGCTGGCGCTGAGCGCGCTGCTGCTCGGCCTGGGCGGCGGTCTGCTGGTGGCGCTGGGCCCGGTGGCGGCGCGGGTCGGGCTGACCAGCATGATCCTGCTGGTGGTCAGCGCCGACGTGCGCCTGCCGCCACTGCAGAGCGTCGGCGTGGCCACGCTGATCTTCGCCGGCGGCGTGCTGCAGATGCTGATGGCGCTGGCGGCCTGGCCGCTGCAGCGCTACCGCCCGGAACGCTTCGCCTTGGCCGACCTGATGCGGCAACTGGCCGGCATCGCCCGCCAGCGGCCTGGCGCGACCGCCGCACCGCCGGCCACCGAGGCGGTGCTCGAGGCGATGGTGATGCTGCACGGCGAGCACCGCTCGCGCGGACGTGCGGTGCAGGCGTTCCGGGTCATCGCCGAGCTGTGCGAACGCGCGCGGCTGGAGCTGCTGACCCTGGCCGACCTGCACGGACGCCTGGACGCAGGGTCACCCGCGCGGCTGCCGATCGAGCGCGTACTCGAACGCAGCGCGGTGGTGCTGGACCAGCTCGCGCACGCGCTGGACAGCGCCGAGGACCCAGACGCGGCCACCGCCTCGATGACCGGATTCGACGATCTGGTGGATGCACTGGCGCAAGTGCAGGCGCAGACCGAAGACACCCGCGAACGCCGCCTGCTGCGCATCGCCGTGGCCCGTGCGCAGGGCCTGGGCGGCCAGTTGCGCGCGCTGGCGCGCAATGGCCGCTGGGCCAGCAGCCGCGGCGAGATCCAGGCCGAACTGGCCGAGGCGCAGTTGCCGGCGGCGCTGCGTCCACTGGCGCCGCTGCAGACCTTGCGGGCGAATCTGAAGCTGTCCTCGGTGGCGTTCCGCCACGCGCTGCGCTGCGGCGTGTGCCTGGCGCTGGCGGTGCTGTTCGCCCGCTGGCAGGCGATCCCGCACGGCTACTGGATCCCGATGACCACGGCGATCGTGCTCAAGCCGGATTTCGGCGGCACCCTCAGCTTCGGCGCGCTGCGCGTGGCAGGCACCTTCGGCGGGCTGCTGCTGGCCACCCTGCTGGCGCACTTCGTGATGGACGGGGCGGTGGTGCGGCTGCTGTTGCTGACCGTGTTCTGCCTGGGGTTCCGCCTGCTGACCCAGGTCAACTACGGGCTCGGCGTGGCCTGCCTGACCGGCATGCTGGTGCTGCTGCTGTCGTTCGAGGGCATGGCCCCGGGCGAGGCGATCGGCGAGCGCATCCAGGCCACCGTGCTCGGCAGCGCGCTGGCGCTGGCGGCCTACGCGCTGTGGCCGACCTGGGAACGCAAGCACATCCGCGCGATCCTGGCGCAGTTGCTGCTCGCCTACCGCGACCATCTCGACGCGGTGCTGGAAGGCCGCCTGCAGGCGCTGCCGGACACCCGCGCGGCCTCGCGCACCGCGCGCACCAACGCGCAGGCCTCGATCGAACGCCTGCGCGGCGAGCCGCGGCGCAAGCGCAACCTGCGCGAACTGACCCTGGCCGAATCGGTGCTGGCCAACGGCAACCGGCTGATCCGCGCCTCGCTGGCGCTGGAAGCGGTGCTGCGCGATGCGCCGCCGCTGCCGCCGTTGCCGGAACTGCAGCAGTTCAGGCAACAGGCGCATGCCGCACTGACCGAACTGGCCGACAGCC
>NZ_AQOJ01000995.1:0-922 GCF_000364685.1 Xanthomonas sp. SHU 166 | reverse complement strand
GACGGCGGCGCGCTGCCCGCGCTGGCCGACACCAGCGACCGCGTCGCCGACAGCGTCGGTACCCTGACCCACCTGGTCCGCAGTGCGCTGCTGCCGGCTGCCGCGGCCGCCAAGGAACAACCGCAGGTGACCGCGCACCGCAGCGGGTGAACGCGCCATCGCCTCACCCTGGCCGTGCGGTCGCTGCTGCAGAGGGCCACGCGGCCTTGCCCCGCGCCATGCCATGCACTCACCTCCCGTCGTCCCACACGCTCTAGACTCTCGCCCTGCTTCCCGGAATCCAATGCCGATGAACGAGATCCTGTCCCGCCAACACGCCATCGCCCTCGACGCCGCCGATCCGCTGCGGGCCCTGCGCCAGGAGTTCCTGTTCCCGCAACACCAGGGCGCCGACCAGGCCTACTTCGTCGGCAACTCGCTGGGCCTGCAGCCGCGCGGCGCGCGCGCCGCGGTGCAGGAGGTGCTGGACAAGTGGTCGTCGCTGGCGGTGGAAGGCCATTTCAACGGCGACACCCAGTGGATGACCTACCACGAACTGCTGGCCGCGCCGCTGGCGCGCTTGGTCGGCGCGCACCCGCACGAAGTGGTGGCGATGAACACGCTGACGGTGAACCTGCACCTGCTCATGGTCAGCTTCTACCGGCCCACCCGCGAGCGCCCGGCGATCCTGATCGAGGCCGGCGCGTTCCCGTCCGACCAGCATGCTGTGGCCTCGCAGATCCGTTTCCACGGCTTCGACCCGGCCACCGACCTGATCGAAGTTCAGCCCGACGGCGCCGATGGCACCGTGTCGCTGGCGGCGATCGAGCGCGCCATCGCCGAGCACGGCCCGCGCCTGGCGCTGGTGCTGTGGCCGGGCGTGCAGTACCGCACCGGCCAGGCCTTCGACCTGGCCGCGGTGGCGCGGCTGGCGCGCGCGGCA
>NZ_AQOJ01000994.1:0-3004 GCF_000364685.1 Xanthomonas sp. SHU 166 | reverse complement strand
CGCCGCCGCCAGCGCCGCCTACGAGCCGCTGCGCGGCGCCGACGGCACCCTGCCCAGCACGTGGGAAGTGATCTACGCGCACGCCTGGGCGCCGCCGCCGGGCGCGCCGATCCGCGAAGGCGGCGGCGAGATCGCCGCGGTGCCGCTGTCAGCGATCCCGATCCGCCGCCGCGGCGCCTGAGCCAGGCAGCACCCGGAACAGCACCCGACCCTGGTAGGGCATCCCCAACGCTTGCGCCTGTGCGCCCTGCGCGGCGATGCGCGCGGCGACCTGCGGCCAGGCCTCCTGCTTGCACACCCACACCCGCCCGGCGCGCGGTTGCCGCAACACCGTGAGCAGATCGGCGTCGTATTCGGGACCGAAACGCGGCGCGTCGCGCACTGGGTCCAGGCGGATCTTGCGTACCTGCGCGCCCAGCTCCAGGCGCAGGCCGTAGCGCGCCATGTCCTCGACGAACACCACCTCGCGCACCGGCGCATCGGCACGCTGCGCGATCGCCTGCGCCCAGGCGCCGGCATCCTTGTGCGTGGGCAGCAGCGCCACGGCCAGTTCGAGCGCCAGCAGCAATCCGCACCAGCCCAGCAGCCACGGCCAGCGCCACGGCGCCCGGCCCTCCTGCGCGCGCTGCCACGCCGCCAGCAATGCCAGCGGCACGAACAGCGGCAGCACGTACAGCGGCAACCGCGAGCGCGACAGGCACAGCACCAGCAACGGCAGCAGCAGCCACAGGGTCAGCAGCAGCGGCGCGGCCTGCTGCAGGCGCAACGCCGGGTCGCGCCACCACTGCCGCAGCTGCCGCGGCAATTGCCAGGCCCAACGCGCCAGGGCCGGAGTCCACGGCAGCGTGCCCAGGACCAGGATCGGCGCATACGCCACCGCCCAGCCGTACCACTGCGCGTTGCGCCCGAACGCATCGCTGGCCACGCGCTTGACCACCTCGTCGCCGACGAAGTACTGCAGCAATCCCGGATGGCCGTGGATCACCGCCAGGTACCAGGGCAGCGCCAGCACCACGAACAAGACGATGCCGGAGAGCTGCAGCGCACGCCGCGGCGGCCCCGGCGTCACCGCGTTGAACAGCAGCAGCGCCGGCAGCGGCAGCAGGCCAGGCGGGCCCTTGGTCATGAACGCCAGGGCGAAGCCGGCCCACATCGCCGCGATCCAGCGCTTGCCCTGTCCGGGCGGATGCGCCCGCGCTTCGACGAAGGCCCACACCGCCAGGGTCTCGCAGGCGGCGAGCAGGAAGTCGGTGGAAATCCATTGCGCCGCGCCGAACGGGGCCAGCATGGTCGCGTACAGCAGTGCCGCCTGCGCCGGCAGCTCAGGGCGTTCGGGAAACAGCCGCGCGGCCAGGCGCCACACCAGCAGCACGCACAGCAGGTAGGACAGCGCAGACGGCAACCGCGCCGCCCAGGGCGACGGCCCGAACACGGCGACGCTGGCGGCGATCGCCCAGTAGGTCAACGGCGGTTTGGTCCAATGCGCCACGTCCTCGCTGCGCCGGGGCGTGAGCCAGTCGCCGCTGTGCAGCATGTTCAGCGCGACATTGGAGTAGCGGCCCTCGTCGGCATCCCAGATGCCGCGGGCGCCCAGCAGGGCCAGCGCGAGGGTGCAGGCCAGCAGCGCCACCGCGACGGCCGGGGAACGAAGCAGCGCGCGCATCGGCAGTCCTCTCGGTCGACGCGGCGACCATAGTCACCGCGCCTGCGGCCGCAGATGACGGCCGGCGGACAGTTTTGCGACAGCGCGAACGCGCCGGCCTCAGGCCGGCGCGTGGCTCAGGCAGAGACCTGCGCGATCCAGTCTTCCAGGTTGTAGTAGTTGCTCACCCGGGCGATCCTGCCGTCGCGGATGTCGAAGAACGCCCCGCCCGGCAGCACGTAGCGCTGGCCGCGCGCCTCCGGCAGGCCGGTGTCGGTGTGGTGGTATTCGCCATGCACCACGTACTCGGCGGCGGCGCGGCGGCCGTCCTGCGCGGCCAGCACCACGATGTCGTGCAACTGCTCGCGGTAGCTGGCGTTCATGCGCTGCAGGAAGGCGGCGAAGACCTCCTTGCCGGTCTCGCGCGCGCCCTGGTTGAGATCGTGGGCGACATCGTCGGTGAGCATGCCCAGCATGCCGTCCCAGTCGCCGCGGTTGAACGCGGCGTAATAGGCCTGCACCAGGGCGATGGCCTGGTCCTGCGCAGGAACTCCGTGGTTGCTCATGGCTGCCTCCCTCGGGCCGTGGAAAGGCCCATCATACGGTCTCGCCGCCGTGCTCAACGCCCCGCTCCAGCAGGTCGCGATGGAAGAAGTACAGCTCCTGCAGCAGGAAGCGCCAGCGGGTCTGGAAGCTGCGGAAACGGCTGCTCGGGGTCGACGACGCCAGGGCGTCGATCTGCAGTTCCTGGCACAGCCGCAGCGCCCGTGCCATGTGCAGCGGATCGCTGACCACGATCACCCGGTGCAGGCCGTGTTCGCGCATCAGCCGCCGCGCCTCGATCAGGTTCTGCCGGGTGGTGCGCGACACCGTCTCGATCAGGATCGCGTCGGCCGGCACGTCGTGGCGCAGCGCGTAGCGCCGGGCCACCTGCGACTCGGCGAAGCGCGCGCCGTTGCCGAAGCCGCCGGTGAAGATCAGGGTCGGCGCGTAGCCGCGCTGGTACAGGTCAAGGCCATGACGGATGCGCTCTTCGAACACCGGCGAGGGCTTGGCGTCGTAGGCCGCGGCGCCGAGCACGATGATCGCGTCGGCCGGCGCCGCCTGGTCGCGGTCGCCGACCCAGACGATGTAGATCGCCACGCCCAGCAGCCACAGCCCCAGCAGCGCCGCCAGGCGCAGCAGCCAGCGCAGCCAGCGGAAGCCGCCCCGCGCACTCATGCCGCGCCCCACGGCAAGGCGTCCAGGTCGACGTTGCCGCCGGACAGGATCACCCCGACGCGGCGCCCGGCGAAACGCGCCGGCTGTGCCAGCACCGCCGCCAGGGCGATCGCCGAGGACGGCTCCACCACCTGCTTGAGC
>NZ_AQOJ01000993.1:0-2682 GCF_000364685.1 Xanthomonas sp. SHU 166 | reverse complement strand
TGGCGGTGGCGGTGGACGCGCTGGCCAGCAGCGTCGCCGGGCGCCGGCCGGGAGTGCGCCGTGCCAGCAGGTCGCCGTTGTCGGCCGGGGTCAGGCCGCGCACTTCCACGCGGCCGGTGCCCTTGCCGGTGATGCCGAGCTTGACCGCCGCCGCGTAGCTCAGGTCGATCAGCCGATCGTCGTGGAACGGGCCGCGGTCGTTGATCCGCACCACCACCGACTCGCCGTTGTCCAGGTTGGTGACCAGGGCGAAGCTGGGCAGCGGCAGGGTCTTGTGCGCGGCGGTGAACGCGTACATGTCGTAGACCTCGCGGTTGGAGGTCAGCCGGCCATGAAACTTGCTGCCGTAGTACGAGGCGGTGCCGCGCTCGACGTAGCTGTGCGGATCGTCGATGACCACGTACTCGCGGCCCAACACCATGTACGGGGAGCGGTTGCCGATCGCCGAGCGCGGCTCGTCGGTGACCAGCGGCTCGGGAATGCAGGCGACGTTGGGCACGTAGTCCGGGGTGCTGTCGCGCACGCCGGGCGCATACAGGCCGCCGGCGGTGTAGTTGCCGCGCTTGGACGGATCTTCCTTGGCCGGCGCGTAGGGCGAGGTCGACGGACAACCGGTGGCGACGTGCGCCGGCCCCTTGCCCTCGACCCGGATGCCGGGCCCGGCGCCGCCGGCGGTCTTCTTCGGGGCGCTGCTGCAGGCGGCCAGCGCCAGCACAGCGACGACGGGAGCGATCCGGAGCAGCGCGTTCGGGTTCATGCCGGGGGTAACTCCTTGCCGGCGATGGCCTGGGACAGTTGGTAGACGGCCATCGCGTACATCTTGGAATTGTTGTAGCGGGTGATCGCGTAGTAGTTCTGGAAGCCGAGCCAGTACTGCTTGCCGGCGCTGCCGTCGAGCGTGATCGGCGTGGCGCCGCCAGCGGCTGCCGGCACCGGCGCGGTCGGCGTGTAGCCGCGCGCGGCCAGGTCGGCCAGGGTGTAGGTCGGCGTCCAGTCGGTCGGATTGAATTCCTCGGCGCCCGGGCGCAGCGTCGCCGGCACCGCGACCACGCCGTCGCGCACCCAGCCGCCCTTCTTCACGAAGTAGTTGGCGATGGACGAGAACGCGTCGTCGTAGTCGGTGAACAGATTGCGCTTGCCGTCGCCGTCGCCATCGACCGCGAACTGCCGGTAGCTGGACGGCATGAACTGGCCCAGGCCCATCGCGCCGGCGTAGCTGCCGATCAGGCCGGTGATGTCCAGGTTCTCCTCGCGGGCCAGCGCGAACAGTTGGCCGAGCTCATCGCGGAAGAACAGTTCGCGGCGCACCTCGCGCTCGAGCTTGGCCGGATCGCCGCTGCGCGGATAGCGGAACGCCAGCGTGTACAGCGCATCCAGCACGCGGTAGGAGCCGGCGTTCTTGCCGTAGCTGGTTTCCACGCCGATGATCGCGACGATGACCTCGGCCGGCACGCCGGTGCGCGCCTGCACCCGCTGCAGTTCGTCGCGATGCGTGGCCAGGAACGCGCGGCCGCCATCGATGCGCGCCTGGCTGATGAACATCGGCCGGTACTCGCTCCACGGCTTGACCCGCTCGGCCGGGCGCGACATCGCCGCGACGATCGCATCCTTGAACTGGGCCTGCGCCAGGGTCGCCTCGATCTGCGCCGGATCCATGCCGTACCTGGCCGCGGTGTCGCGGACGAAGTTGGCGCGGGCGACCTCGAACGGGACCGGGGTCAGGTCCACCGGTGGCGCCTGCACCACTTCCGGCGCGGCCTCGGCCGGCGGAGCCGGACGCGGCGCAGGCGGCGGCGCGCTGGCCTGCGGCGGCGACGGAGGCGCCTTGGGCTGGGTCGCGCATGCGACCAGGCCAAGCGTGAGCAGGCAAATCAGCGAGCGTCGGATCATGCCGGCAGACTAACAGATTCAAGATGAATTTCTACCAATAACGCCATGAAACAAAAGAACTTTGCCCCAGGTCAAGTGCGCCCGCAGCATGACCTGCCGGCATGCACCGGGCACGCGCCCCGACCCGGGCGTGGCGACGGCACAAAAAAGCCGCCGGGGTTGCCCCCGGCGGCCTGGCCTGACGCATGGCGCCCACTCAGAACGGCGCGTCGATGTCGACCACGTCGATCAGCTTGTGATTGACGAATTCCTTGATGCCCAGCCCGATCAGTTCACGCCCGTAGCCGGAACGGCGCACGCCGCCGAACGGCAGGTCGGCCTTGACCATGGTCGGGTGGTTGACGAACACCATGCCGGTGGAGATGCGCCTGGCCACCGCCACGCCGCGCGCATCGTCGCCGGTGAACACCGAGCCGCCCAGGCCGAACGGCGAATCGTTGGCGATGCGTACCGCGTCGTCCTCGTCCCGGGCGCGGAACAGCATCGACACCGGGCCGAAGAACTCCTGGTGGTAGGCCGGGTTGTCCGGGGCGACGTCGGTGAGCAGGGTCGGCTGCACGAACGCGCCATGCACCGGCACCGGCGGTCCGACCTCGGTCGCGGTGGCGCCATGCCTGACCGCCTCGGCGATCTGCCGCTTCAGGTCATCGGCGGCGCCTTGCGAAGACAGCGGCGCCAGGGTGGTCGCCGGATCCATCGGATCGCCGGCCCGCAGCGCCGCCACGCCGGCGCGATAGCGCTGCAGGAATTCCTCGTACACCTCCTGCACCACGATCATGCGCTTGGACGACA
>NZ_AQOJ01000992.1:0-1986 GCF_000364685.1 Xanthomonas sp. SHU 166 | reverse complement strand
GCAGACCTGCCCGCCGTTCCAGTGGCGGCCGAACACCGCCCACTTCACCGTCTTCTCCAGCGGCGCATCGTCCAGCACCACGAAGGCGTCGGCACCGCCCAGTTCCATGGTCGACTTCTTCAGCGCCTTGGCCGCCTGGGCCGCGACGATGGCGCCGGCACCTTCCGACCCGGTGAGCGCCACACCGTGCACGCGCGGGTCGTTGAGGATGGTCTCCACCTGGCCGCGGGTCGCGTAGAGATTGGCGAAAGCCCCGGCCGGCAACCCGGCTTCGGCCATCAGCGCTTCGAACTTGGCCGCGCACTGCGGCACGTTGGAGGCGTGCTTGAGCAGCACGGTATTGCCGGCCGACAGTTGCGGGGCGATGATCCGCGCGATCTGGTAGTACGGGAAATTCCACGGTTCGATCGCCAGCAGCACGCCCAGCGGCTCGTGCACCACCATCGCCCTGCCCTCGGCCGGATCGGCCACCGGCAGATGCTCCGGCGCCAGCAAGCGCTCGGCGTTGACCGCGTAGTACTCGAAGATGTCCGCCGACAGCCGCACCTCGGCTTCGGCCTCGCCGATCAGCTTGCCCATCTCCAGCGTCAGCAGGCATGCGTACTCGCGGGTGTTGGCACGCAGCAGCCGCGCCGCGGCATGCATCACCCTTGCGCGTTCGGCGAACGGGGCCTGCTTCCATTGCTGGAACGCGGCGTCGGCGGCATCGATCGCGGCCAGTACCTGCGCATCGGTGGCCTCCGGGAAGGTGGCGAGCAATTCGCCGGTATAGGGATTGCGGGTGGCATAGGTCATGGTGGTGTCCTCGTGGAAGGTCGGAAAGCGCCGGACGCCTCGCGCCGGCGCGGGAAGCGGTTGGGTCAGGCGGCCAGTTCCTTCACCGCCTGCACCATGCGGTTGAGCACCGCGGCGGCGTCGCCGTAGACCATGTCGCAGTTGTCGCCGTAGAACAGCAGGTTCTCCACGCCGGCGTAGCCCTTGCCCTGGCCGCGCTTGATCACGTAGACCTGATGCGCCTGGTCGGCGTTGAGGATCGGCATGCCGTAGATCGGCGACGCCTTGTCGGTGCGCGCCGCCGGATTGACCACGTCGTTGGCGCCGATCACCAGCGCCACGTCGGTGCTGGCGAAGCTGTCGTTGATGTCCTCCATGTCGTAGATCAGGTCGTAGGGCACGCCGGCTTCGGCCAGCAGCACATTCATGTGCCCGGGCATGCGCCCGGCGACCGGGTGGATGGCGAACTTCACGTCGACGCCGGCGGCCTGCAGCAGCTTCACCAGTTCGTACAGCCGGCCCTGCGCCTGCGCCACGGCCAGGCCGTAACCGGGCACGATGATCACGCTGGAGGCGTAGCGCATCGACGTCGCCGCATCGCCCGGCTCGACCGCGGTCATGCGGCCCTGCACGTCGCCCTGCACGACTGCGGCGCCGTCGCCGAAATTGCTGAACAGCACGTTGCCCAGCGAGCGGTTCATCGCCTTGGCCATCAGCACGGTCAGCAGGGTGCCGGCCGAGCCGACCACCATGCCGGCGATCATCAGCGCCGGGTTCTGCAGGGCGAAGCCTTCCAGGCCCACCGCCAGGCCGGTGAAGGCGTTGTACAGCGAGATCACCACCGGCATGTCGGCGCCGCCGATCGGCAGCGTCATCAGCACGCCGAAGCCCAGCGCGGCGATGAAGAACGCTGGCGCCGCCCAGGCGCCGCCCGTGCCGGTGACCACCAGCGCGCCGAGCACCAGCGCGGCCAGGAACACCGCAGCATTGAACGCGCTCTGGCCCTTGAACCGCCACGCGGTGTCGATGCGGCCATCGAGCTTGGCCCAGGCGATCACCGAGCCGGACAGCGAGATCGCGCCGATCAGCGCACCGAGCACGGTCACCGCCAGATGCAGGCCGCCCTGCTGCGGCTGCCGCGCGGTCAGCGCGACCCCGGCCACCGCCGCGGCGGCGCCGCCGCCCATGCCGTTGTACAGCGCCACCATCTGC
>NZ_AQOJ01000991.1:0-2288 GCF_000364685.1 Xanthomonas sp. SHU 166 | reverse complement strand
CGCGGTCACCGCGACACGGCGGCCGCTGCGCCAGGCCCAGGCACCGCCCAGCAGCAACGCCAGCAGCGCCAGTGCCAGGTTGGTCAGCGCGTGCGGACGCGCCGCGGGCTGCAGGTCGGCGAGATAGCCGAAGGCGGCGGCCACCGCCACCAGCATGCCGATCCCGGCCAGGACGATGCCGCGCAGCGCGGTCACCGGCGAGGACATGCGCTTGAGGCCGAGGATGAACAGCAACGCGGCGGCGAACCCGCTCAATTCCACCAGGAGCGAGAGCATGGCGCTACTCCTTCGCGGCCGGCGCGGCGCTGGGCTTGAACATCGCCAGCATGCGATCGGTGACCACGTAGCCGCCGGCGGCATTGCCGGCGCCCAGCAGCACGCCGACGAAACCGATCGCCTGGCCAGCGACGGTGTCGGCATTGAACAGCGCGTGCATCGCGCCGACCACGACGATGCCGTGGACGAAGTTGGACCCGGACATCAGCGGCGTGTGCAGGATCGACGGCACCTTGCCGATCACTTCGTAGCCGGTGAACGCGGCCAGCATGAACACGTACAACGCGATCAGCCAGCTCATCGACAGATCGAGGGACATGACTCAGGACTCCTTGGTGGGAACGGGCGCTGCGGCCGGCACCGGTGGGTGGCAGAGGCGGCCGTCATGGGTGAGCGCGGTGCCGGCGACCACCGCATCGTCGAAGTCCGGCGCCAGTGCGCCGTCGCGCACCAGCAGGTCGAGCAGCCCCAGCAGGTTCTTGGCGTACAGCTCGCTGGCGTGCTGGGCCAACGCCGAAGGCACGTTGCGCGGGGCGACGAGGGTGACCGGTCCGACGTCCACGGTCTGCCCCGGCACGCTGCCTTCGCAGTTGCCGCCGCTGTCGGCGGCGAGATCGACGATCACCGCGCCGGGCTTCATGCCGGCGATCTGTTCGCGGTCGATCAGGATCGGCGCGGTGCGCCCGGGCACGTTGGCGGTGGTGATGATCAGATCGGCCTGCTGGATGTGCTGGGTCAGCACCGCCGCGGCCTTGGCCCGCTCCTCGGCGCTGAGTTCGCGCGCATAGCCGCCTTCGCCGCGTGCGTCGATGCCGGTGTCGACGAAGCGCGCGCCGACCGACTGCGCCTGCTCGCGGGTTTCCGGACGCACGTCGTAGCCTTCGGTGATCGCGCCTAGCCGGTGCGCGGTGGCCAGCGCCTGCAGGCCGGCCACGCCCAGGCCCATCACCAGCACGCGCGCGGCACGCAGCGAACCGACCGCGGTGGTCATCATCGGCAGGATGCGCGGCAGATGCACGGCGCCGAGCAGCGGCGCGTAGTAGCCGGCCAATGCGGCCTGGCTGGACAGCACGTCCAGCGCCTGCGCGCGGCTGATGCGCGGCACCGTTTCCATCGCGAAGGCGGTGATGCGGCGTTCGCACAGCAGCTCCAGCAGGCCCGGCAGCTTGGCCGGGTACAGCATCGCGATCAGCATGCTGCCCGGGCGCAGCGCCGCCACCGTGCGCAGCGATGGTGCCTGCACGGCCAGCAGCAGGTCCGCACCGGCCACCACCTCTTGCGCATCGTCGAGCACGGTGGCGCCGGCATAGGCCGCATCCGGCAGCCGCGAACCGCTGCCGGCACCGGCCTGCAGGCGCAATTGCGCGCCCAGCCTGGCCAGCTTCGGCAGCACCGCGGGCACCATCGCCACGCGGCGCTCCTCGGCCTGTTCTTCCCTCAGGACTGCAACAGTGAACGCCATGATCGCGGCTCGCTTGGAGGACGCGTGCACTGTGCGCGCCGGCCGACGCGCGGGCATTGATCCGGATCAAGCGCGCTGCCGCATCACGCGCAAAAGAGCGCGCGCGATGCCCGCAGCTAGGCGGCGGAACGCTGCGGTGTAACAGGGCGATGGCATCACGTGCGGACGATTGCAGTGCGTGGCGGCGCACGCCATCAAAGCCGCAAGACGCGGGCACCGACCGCTCGCGCCACGCGGGCGCGCGCCGAGTGGCCGCCGGCGTTGCGCGCGCGGGCTACAGGGCCGGGAACACCGGCGCGCTGCTGCAGGCTGGAATCGACCCGGCGAGCGTGGTCGCATAGGTCGAGGCCGCGCTGCTGTCCTCGCTCAAGCGCAGGTCGGATTGGTCCACGCCGATGCGCGCATTGCTGGCATGCAGCGTGGCGACATCGGCGGCCACGTGCGCCAGCACCAGCTCGAGCGGCGTCGCGGCGCTGTAGCCCTGCACCGTACTGCCCTTGCCGGCGGGCGTGTCCTGCGCGCGCAGTCCGTCGACCACGATCCCGGCGAA
>NZ_AQOJ01000990.1:0-956 GCF_000364685.1 Xanthomonas sp. SHU 166 | reverse complement strand
GCTGCGGCTGCCGCCGTGGTCGTGGCCGTACAGCGGCGTGATCACCAGGGGCTTGGCCACATCGAACAGGCAGGTGTTGCGGTAGAGCACGTCGCGCACCGGTCCGCCCTTGGCCAGGCCGGTCTTGATGCGCAGGCCGTTGTTGTCGGTGGCGACGATGCCGTCGGCGTCGTGGCCGACCAGGCGATTGCCCTCCACCAGCACGTTGCCGACGCCGTACATCACCTCGCTGCCGATGGAGATGCCGTGGGTGCCGTAGAAGCGCGAGTCGCGCACGGTGATGTCGGCCGAGCGCGCGGCGCTGGTCTTGATCGCGATGCCGTCGTCGCCGGCCATCACGTCGTTGTCGGCCAGGGTCGCATTGCGCACGCTGTCCAGATCCAGGCCGTCGGTGTTGGGGCTGTTGGCCGGCGCCCTGACCCGCACGCCCCACACCGTGACGCCGTCGCCGCCGTGCACGAAGACGTGGAAGTACGGCGCATTGACCAGGTTGACGTGGTAGAGCTGCAGATCGGCGACGTCCTGCGCGCGGATCAGGTCGGGCGCGTTCTGGGTCTGGCCGGCGGCCTTGGCGCCGCGCGCGAATTGCCACCAGCTGTCGCTGCCGCCGAGCACCGGCAGGTCGCCGCGGCCGTCGATAGTGCCCTGGTGGCCGACGCCGTCGCGCACGCCCATCACCCCCAGGCTGCGCCCCTGCAGGGTGATCAGCGCCCGGCATCCGCCGCTGCGGGCGGCGGCCTGGCCGCAGGCGTTGCGGCCGGGCACCTGGTAGTCGGCGGGCTGGCGCGAGGCGAACAGGGTCACGCCGCTGTCGATCGCCAGCGTGGTGTCGCTGCGGATCGTCAACGGTCCGCTGAGGAAGGCGTTGCCGCTGCCGGCGCGCAGCAGCACCGCGCCGTGCGCACCGGCGGCGCAGCGGTCGAGCGCGGCCTGGATGCGCGCAGTGTCCGGCGCGC
>NZ_AQOJ01000989.1:0-1041 GCF_000364685.1 Xanthomonas sp. SHU 166 | reverse complement strand
GGCACGAACGGCGGCAGTTCGTCGGCACACAGGCGCAGCGCCTGCACGGGCGCCGGCACGCTGGCCTGCTGCAGGCGCCCGCGCGCCAGTTCGAACAGCATTGCCGCATCGCGCTCGGCGGCGAGCAGGCCCACCGGCACCGCGCTGGGCTCCAGGTCCTCGTGTTCCAGCAGCAGGCGGAAGCGCTGCACGCCACCGTCGCGCCCGGCCAGGAACGCGGCCAGATCCTGGGTCAGGCGGCGCAGCGGGAACAGCAGCGTCTGGTTGGATTCGGTGGCATAGCCCAGTTCCACGCGCGCATCGAAGCGGTCCGGCGGCAGGTAGTACTGCAGCGGCAGCGGCGCCTGCCCGCGCAACGCATCCAAGTGTTGCAGCAGGGCGGGCGGATAGCGCCGCGCCAGCGCGGTGCGCGGCAGTGCGAACAGCTGCTGCAGGCGGCGCAGGCCCATCCGCGCGAAGCCCTCGGCCAGGGCCGGCGACAGCCCGGCGCGGGCGATCGGTAACTGCCCCAGCGCGCGCTGCAGCGCGGCGTTGTCGAGCAGGGCGATGCCGTCGTGGGCATTGACCAGCGCGCGCGCGGCCAACGGGTGCGGCGCGACCACGATGCGGTGGCGGAAGCCCAGCGCGGTCAGTTCCTCGCGCAGTCGCGCCTCGAAGCGCGGCCAGGGCCCGAACAGGCCGAGGCTGGCCTCGATCTCCAGGAGCAGCGCGCCCGGGTAGTCGGTGCTGACCAGCGAACTGAAGCGGTAGGCCCACGCCGCGAGGAACTGCTGGCTGCGGCGGCTTTCTTCGGCATCGTGCAGGGCGGTGGCGAAGCGATCGCACAGCGCCTGCGCGGTGACCAGCGATTGTCCGGGGCGCAGGCCGCGGGCGCGCGCGGCGGCGTTGACCGCCTTCAGCGTGCGCCGCTGCGGCGGGCCGTCGAGCAACGCCAGCGGTTCGTCCGGCGTCGGCCAGCGGCGCAGGACGGTGTCCAGCGCCAGTTGCGGCAACAGGATGCAGGCCCAGCGCACGGCAGCGGCCTCACCCGGTCGCCAGGGC
>NZ_AQOJ01000988.1:0-300 GCF_000364685.1 Xanthomonas sp. SHU 166 | reverse complement strand
CCCCGCCGCGACACTTGAGCACGCGCAGTTGCGCCGGCGCGGCGTCGAGGGCGATGCGCAGCGCGGCCGGCGACGGATTGGCGGCGGCCTTCATCGGCCGATAGGCGAAGCCCAGGGTGCGCCCGGTCTCGGCGGCCACCTGCAGCCGGCGCAGGGTCTTGTCGCCGGCCAGCCCCGGCCAGCACAGCACCGCCGCGCAACTGCCCGAACGCAGGCATTGCTCGGCGGCCCAGGCCGCGTCGGCGCCGGCACGGACGATCTGCAGTTGCGCCAGCGCCACGCCGGCCTGCGCCCAGGCGG
>NZ_AQOJ01000987.1:0-3543 GCF_000364685.1 Xanthomonas sp. SHU 166 | reverse complement strand
GCCCCGCGACAGCCGCGCCAGCGTTGGCCACAGCAGCTGCAGTTCGCCGATGCCGTCGGCGGCGTGCAGCAGCTCGGTCAGCGCCATCTCCGGCCAGCCGCGTGCGGGCAGCACCGCGTCCAGCGCGGCGTGCCCGGTGGGCTGCGCGCTCGGCGGCAGCGCCGTTGGCTGGCCGCGCCAGACCCGGCGCTCGGCCAGCAGGCGGTCGAGGGCGACGACGGCGGCCATCAGCCGGGCCGGATCAGGCCGCAGTAATGCCCTTCGATGGCGAAGTCCTGCCCGGGAGCGACCGCGATCGGCGCATAGGCAGGATTGCGCGGCAGCAGCGCGATGCCATCGCCATCGGCGCGGTAGCGCTTGATGGTGAGTTCGCCGTCCAGCCGTGCCACCACGATCTGGCCGTTGCGCGCATCGGCGGCGCGGCGCACCCCGACCAGGTCGCCGTCGAGGATGCCGTCGTCGATCATCGAGTCGCCCTGCACCCGCAGCAGGTAGTCCGGGCGCAGCGCGAACACCGCGCGGTCCAGGCGCAACTGCTGGTCCAGGCCGATGTCGGCGCCGATCGGCACGCCGGCGGCGACCCGGCCCAGCACCGGCAACTGCAGCAGTTCGCTACGCGTGCCGGCCTGCGCCGGGCGCAGGCTGCGCGCCTGCTGCGGCACCTGCGCCAGCAGCCCGGCCTCGACCAGCGCCTGCACGTGCTTGCGCGCGGCATTGCGCGAGGCGAAGCCGAAGCGTTCGGCGATCTCGGCCAGGCTTGGCGGCCGCCCGTCCTGCTCGATGCAGGCATGGACGTAGGCGAGGATGGCGGCGCGCTGCGGGGACAGGGTGGTCATGGTGTACATTTGTACACCTTCGGCGGTGCCTTTGGCGAATGGATGTGCTGAATGCTTTTGGAGGAGACGCTGTCGGTTTTTCCGGGGTAGCCGTTCTTGGGCGGTACCGCGGGTCTGGATGACGCCCGTTCGTCGCCGCATCCTTTCTGGTCGTGACTGCTTGCGGTGGAGTCCGCGATGAGCATGATGGTCATCTGGGGCAGACTCATGGTGCCTGGCCGCTGCGGCCGGGCGCCATTGTTGAGTTCACCGAGTGGAGTTGCAGGTTGTCTGCGGCTGCTGCCGGTACTGCAGCTGACCGGGCAGCGTGTCGCGTCTGGAGCTGTCGAGATGAGCGCCTTGACAAGCACACGGGGTGACGTCGCGATGGGCAGATTGGTCAGGGGTTGGAGTTGTGTGTTGCTCGGCGCCTTGGCGGTGTCCGGGCACGCTGCAGGGATCGCTCAGCAGGATCTGCGGGACGCACTCCTGGCCTTTCGCGCCAAGGCGAGCGTCGGGCCTTTGGGGCCAGAAGAATTGCGCGAAGTGGCGAAGGTGCTGGATGGTGGTATTCCGTCCGAAGGCCAGGTCGGCTGCGAAGGGATCAATGCCTTGGGAGCGATCGTGCTCGCGTCGCGCGGTGATGGGAAACTCCAGAGTAGGCTCATGGACGCGCTCTACGAGCGTGTGGGAGATGATGTCGACGCCGAGGGCTATGCCGAACTGGCTGACCGCGTGGCGCTCTCCAGCGGAAAGAAGCCGTCCTACGGTGCAGTCCCCGAACTGAAGGACGGCGTGCTCCGGCTGCAAGAGGGCTTGAGCGAGATGGCGGTGAATGAGGAGCGTGATGACCTGGGGCTTGCTCCCATCGCTGTGGGCCTTCGGGCTGCGAGTGACCTGATCTCTGTCGGCGTGCCCTATGACCAAGTGATCGGTGGGGCCGCGTTATGCCAGCGGCCGCCACCCATCACGCATCCCGATCTGAGGCGCTCTCTAAATGAGCGATACGCGCGGGACCAGAAGCTGAGGGAAGCGTGGGACGAGGCAGGGACGGGGGCGGATTCCGCCGAAGCGAGGGCGGCAGACGCCGACGATGCCAAGAACGCGGTGTTCGTTGCGGATGTGCTCAAGAAGTACGGCTTTCCCGACGCGCAAATGGTGGGGCGCAAGGGCGTCATGGCGTTCTACATCCTGGTGCAGCACTCCCACAGTCCTGAGCTGATACGGGAGGCGCTCGGAATGGCGCGGCCGCTGGTGCTCCGGGGCGAGATGGCTCGCCATGATTACGCACTCATGGTCGATCGACTGCGCATGTACCAGGGGAAAGAGCAGATTTACGGCTCTCAGGTCAGCGAGGATGGCGGAAAGGTCGAGCCGTATCCGATCCAGGACAGGGCATCGCTGGATCGCCGGCGGGAGATCATGGGGATGGAACCGTTCGATGCATACCTGAGCTCGATGCAAGGCAATTGATCAAGACCATGTCATTGGCGGGTGCCAATGTCCGAGGCCATGCGTTGAGTCGCAGGGTGGAAATTGCGTCAGCGCAGGATGCCGGCCGAAGTCTTGGCCTTCGCCGTTGGCTGTTTGCCGACTGACCTGTCCGACTGCACGGCGACCAAGTCGATCTGGATCCGGTAGCCCAGCGCGGTGGCGGCACGGCTCAACGTGTCCAGGGTGAGGCTGGTGTCGGTGGCGTCCAGCATGCGGTCCAGTTGCGAGCGACTGGTGTTCATGCGCCGGGCCAGTGCGCTCTTGGTGAGCTTGGCGGACTTCATCGCTTCGGCGACCTGCCAGGCGATCACGCGCTTGGCGGCGAGTGCGGCGGTGTTTTCGAGGATGCCTTCCTCGGTCAGGAAGCTGTCAAAGCTGGACCCGATATGGGGATTGCGGCTCATTGCATCACCTTGTCTCTGCGGCGTTTGGCGGTGGCGAGATCGGCGCTCGGGGTCTTGCCCGACTTCTTGACGATGCCGTGCAGCAGCACCATGTCCGATCCAACGGTGGTGAAAAAAATCCGCGCAATGCCTTCGGGAATCGCGCTGCGCACTTCCCACAGGCGCTGGTCCAGCTTGCGCACCAGAGGCATGCCGAGCGGCCACCCCAACTGCACCGTCTTGATGTCGCCGCCGATCGCTTTCCTGGCATCGGCCGACACCGCTTCCCTGAGCCAGACCCGCACCGGCTCGACGCCCGATGCGGCACGGTAGAAGCGCACGTCCAGTGTGGTCTCCATGGCGGCATGGTGTACCAATCTTGGTGCATACGCAAGGTGCGTTCGCCGCCCTTTCAGCCGCGCCCAGCGCCATCCTCCGGCATCGCCCCGGTGTAGCGGGCGCGTGGCCGGATCAGCTTGCCCAGGGCCTGCTGCTCCAGGGCGTGGGCCAGCCAGCCGGCCTGGCGGGCGGCGGCGAACAGCACTAGGGCGTGCGCGGCGGGCAGGTCGTGGACGAAGCAGAGTGCGGCGAGCAGGCAGTCGATGTTCGGGCGCTGGCCGCTGCAGTCCTGGGCGGCGGCGATCACCGTTTCCACGTGCTGCATGCGCGCGCTGCCGGCACAGCGTTCGCGCAGCAGGCGCAGCACTTCGGCCGCGCGCGGGTCGCCGTCGGGGTACAGGGCGTGGTGGAAGCCGGGCAGGTCGTCGCCGCGCTGCCAGCGTTCGGCGATCAGGGCGGCGGCGCTGGGCGCGTCCTGGGCGTCGCGCAGCAGGGCGTGGGCGCGGGCGGTG
>NZ_AQOJ01000986.1:0-1069 GCF_000364685.1 Xanthomonas sp. SHU 166 | reverse complement strand
GCCGGGGCCGGCCCGGACCCGGCAGCGGGCTGCTCCCGGCGGCGCGTGCCAGCCGGCAGCGCTCAGCAGTTGGTGTTCAACTCGTGGCAGTCGGCGCGGCGCACTTCCTCGACGAACTTGCGCATCTTGTGGCCGTCCTTGATCCCGGGCTGGCTCTCGATGCCGCTGGATACGTCCACGCCCCACGGCAGGGTGCCGATGATCGCGTCGAACACGTTGTCGCCATTGATGCCGCCGGCGAGCAGGAACGGCCGGTGCAGGCCGGTCGGCAGCCGCGACCAGTCGAAGGTCTTGCCCGAACCGCCGCTTTCGCCGGGCGCGTGGCTGTCGAACAGGAAGCCGGCCGCGTTCGGATACTGCAGCTGCAGGGTGCGCGCATTCACCTCGCCGCCGCCCATCGGCACCGCCTTCAGGTACGGCAGGTTGAAGCTGCGACAGAAGCCGTCGTCCTCGTCGCCATGGAACTGCAGCAGGGTCGGACGCACCGTGCGCAGCACCTCGCGCACCTCGTCCTTGGGGTTGTCGCGGAACAGCGCCACCACGTCCACCATCGGCGCGGCGGCCTGGCGCATGGCCCGCGCCTCGGCCGGCGCCACTCGCCGCGGGCTGCCATGGGCGAACACGAACCCGATCGAATCCACGCCCAACTCGCCTGCCAGGCGGATGTCGCCGGCGCGGGTCATGCCGCAGAACTTGATGCGGGTGCGATACAGCGTGCGATTCATAGCGTGACCTCGTCCGGAAGCGTCCAGTGGGCGGGATAGAGGGGACCGACGAACACCAGGCCCTGCGGCGGTGCCGTCGGACCAGCGACGCGACGGTCGCGTCCCGCGAGCAGTTCGCCAATCCAGGACACCGGCTTTTCGCCCGTTCCCACCATGACAAGGGAACCAACGATATTGCGCACCATGTGATGAAGGAATGCATTGGCCTGGACCTGGATCTCGACCAGCTCGCCGCTGCGGCTCACCACGATCGACTGCAGTTCGCGCCGCGCGTGCAGCGCCTGGCACTGCACGCTGCGGAAAGCACTGAAATCCTGCTCGCCCAGCAGCGCCTGCGCCGCCGC
>NZ_AQOJ01000985.1:0-736 GCF_000364685.1 Xanthomonas sp. SHU 166 | reverse complement strand
CGTCGGCCTGCAGCGGCCGCCGCTCCCAGCTCAGGGTCTGCCGGTACAGCGCCGGGCGTACCTGGCGGTTGAGCAGGCGGTAGCGGTAGCGGCGCGCGCGGGCGGAGAAGCGCGCGTGGAAGTCGTCGGCCACCGGCACGCACCAGCGCACGCAGACCGAGGGCGGCAACCGCGCGGTGGCGCCCAGCATCCAGCCGCGCGCCGGGCGCGGCGCATCGCAATCGAAATGCACCACCTGGCACTCGCCGTGCACGCCGGCATCGGTGCGGCCGGCGCAGACCACGCTCACCGGGGCGTCGGCCACCGACGACAGCGCCGCCTGCAGCGTGGCCTGCACGCTGGGGCCGCCGCTCTCGCCGAGCTGCTGCCAGCCCTGGAACTCGCTGCCGTCGTATTCCACGCCTAGCGCGTAGCGCATGCGGACCTCCGTCGCAGTGCGGCGTCTCCCTCGGAGAGCGGCGTGGCCGACGCGCGCAGGGACCAACACGGGGCACCTGCAACGCCATCGCGGCAGTGCCCCTGCCCGGCCGGAAGCGCGCGCTCGGCGCGCGCCCGTCGCCGATGCGCAAAATGCCGCTGGGCCGTCCCGATCCAGGCCGGACGGCCGCGGCGAGCGCGCCGCGCGCCGCCTGCCACCATCAGTCCAGCCGTCCCAGCAATTGCAGCGCCTCGGCGCGTGCGGCCGGATCGCCACTGGCCGCGACCTCGGTCAGCAGGGTACGTGCCGTCTCGTTGT
>NZ_AQOJ01000984.1:0-13071 GCF_000364685.1 Xanthomonas sp. SHU 166 | reverse complement strand
CTCGGGCAGCGGCTTCACCTGTTCGGTGTCCTGCTGCACCTGCTGCGCCGGCTGTGGCTTGTAGAAATCGTTGTCCTTGCGTCCGACCAGCCACACCACCAGGAACAGCAGCAGGCCGGCGGCGAAGGCGATGCCGACGATCGCGAGCAGGCGCCGCGGCAGATGCAGCACGATGCCGGACTTGGAGGACGAGGGCGACGTGGACATGGGACTCACCGTAGGGAACCGTTCGATTCTGGCATAGCCGCAGTGAATCGCGTGCCGCGGCGGGCGCGAGTCGGCAAAACCGCGACGGACAGGCGATAATCCCGGGTTCGTTCCCCTGGCACCCCGCGCCCATGCTCGATCCCGCTCTGCTTCGCCAACAGCCCGCCGACCTCGCCGAGCGCCTGCGCACCAGTCGCGGCTACGCGCTGGACGTGGCCGCCCTGGAGGCCCTGGAGGCCGACCGCAAGCGCATCCAGGTGCGGACCCAGGAACTGCAGAGCCTGCGCAACAGCCGTTCCAAGGCGATCGGCCAGGCCAAGGCCAAGGGCGAGGATGCGAGTGCGCTGATGGCTGAAGTGGCCGGCTTCGGCGACGAACTGAAGGCCTCCGAGCAGCGCCTGGACGAGATCCGCGCGCAGCTGGAGACGCTGGCGCTGGAGATTCCCAACCTGCCGCAGGCCGACGTGCCGGTGGGCAAGGACGAAGCCGACAACGTCGAACTGCAGCGCTGGGGCAGCCCGCGCAGCTTCGATTTCGAGGTCAAGGACCACGTCGAACTCGGCGCGCGCCACGGCTGGCTGGACGGCGAGGCGGCGGCCAAGCTGTCGGGCGCGCGCTTCACCGTGCTGCGCGGGCCGATCGCGCGTCTGCACCGCGCCCTGGCGCAGTTCATGCTGGACCTGCACACCGGCCCACATGCCTACCAGGAAACCAACGTGCCGGTGATCGTCAACGCCGACAGCCTGTACGGCACCGGCCAGTTGCCGAAGTTCGAGGAAGACATGTTCGCCACCGCGCTGGGCGAACAGAAGCGCTACCTGATCTCCACCTCGGAAATCTCGCTGACCAACCTGGTGCGCGACGAGATCGTCGAGGCCGAGCGCCTGCCGTTGCGCATGACCGCGCACTCGCTGTGCTTCCGCTCCGAGGCCGGCAGCGGCGGCCGCGACACCCGTGGCATGATCCGCCAGCACCAGTTCGAGAAAGTGGAACTGGTCAGCGTGTGCCGCCCGGAAGACAGCGCCGCCGAACACGAGCGCATGACCCGTTGCGCCGAAGTGGTGCTGGAGACGTTGGGCCTACCGTACCGCAAGATGCTGCTGTGCACCGGCGACATGGGCTTCTCCGCGAGCAAGACCTACGATCTGGAAGTCTGGCTGCCGTCGCAGCAGACCTATCGCGAGATCTCCTCCTGCTCCAACTGCGGCGACTTCCAGGCGCGGCGCATGCAGGCGCGCTGGCGCAACCCGGCCACCGGCAAGCCCGAGCTGCTGCACACGCTCAACGGCTCCGGCACCGCGGTCGGCCGCGCCATGATCGCGGTGATGGAGAACTACCAGAACGCCGACGGCTCGATCACCGTGCCCGACGCGCTGCGCCCGTACATGGGCGGGGCCGAGCGGATCGGCTGATCGCTCGGGCCCGGGGCGTCGGCCCCGGGCGCGCCTCGCGTCGCCGTTGCTGCGGCGCCGCTCTCCTGTCCGTCACTGCGCTCAGGCAGCGTGTCCTGATGCCGGCAGTGCCCCGCCTCGCGCCACGGTGGGGCGTCGACCCGGACGGGGCAGGGCGTTCGCATCCAATGCCCGCTGCAGCACGCGCCGCATCGGCGTTCCGCGTGCGCGGAACTCCCATCCCGTCACTTCGCGCTAGGGCGTGTCATCAATTAAGCAGGATGACCGAAGCGATCCAGTGGATCGCGCCAAGGAAGGCGAATGCGGTTTTGTCGTAGCGGGTTGCGATAGCGCGGTATTGCTTGAGTTTGGCGAAAAAGTGCTCAATCAGATGGCGGGCCTTATAAAGGTCGCGATCATATGTACGCAGTACCTTACGCGTAGGATTGGATGGGATGACAATGTGCACCCCTGCCTGCTCCAGGGGCTCAATCACCCGTTTACCGGCATCGTAGGCACGATCGGCGATCAGCGCCTTTGCCGACAGGCTCGGCAGCAGTGCATCGGCTCCCTCCAGATCCGATGCCTGGCCGGCTGTCAGGTGCAAGGCGACAGGATTGCCCAGGGCATCGACCACCGCGTGAATCTTCGTGCTCAGCCCTCCGCGGCTGCGTCCGATCGCCTGCGCTTCCCCCCTTTTGCCCCGGCACTGTGCTGATGTGCCCGGACGATGGTGGAGTCGATCATGGCGTATTCGTTGTCTCTTTCCTGAGCCAACGCTTCGAACACCCGTTGCCAGACACCCGAACGGCTCCAGCGCAGATGCCGTAGATGGATCACCCGGAAATCCCCAAACCGTTCTGGCAGGTCACGCCAAGGAATGCCAGCACGGTAGCGATAAAGCACCGCTTCCACAAACAGCCGATTGTCCTTCGCCGTCACACCAACATGGCCCGCTCGACCTGGTAACAGATCGCGGATGCGTTCCCATTGATCGTCTCGTAAGGCATAGCGACGCTTCATGGCAGAGCTGACTTGCTTTGACTCTCAATAGAATTGCTGCCAACCCAATTGATGACAACCCCTAGCCCGGCCGGGGTTACCCTGCGACCGTCTCCATCCGTGCCTGAGCCACCGCGCGAGCGCGACCGGCGTCCCTGCAGCGCAAATCGTTGTAGGAGTAGAATGAAGCGGATCCGATTGTCCCCATCGTTCTAAATATCGAAAGAACATGCACGACCTCAACGATCTGTACTACTTCGCCATGGTGGTCGACCACGGCGGGTTCGCCGCCGCCGAGCGCGCCCTGGGCATCCCCAAGTCGCGCCTGAGCCGCCGCATCAGCCAGCTGGAGAGCGACCTGGGCGTGCGCCTGCTGCAGCGCTCCACGCGCCGCTTCGCCGTCACCGACCTGGGCATGAGCGTGCACCGCCACGCCCAGACCATGCTGGCCGAGGCGCAGGCCGCGCGCGAAGTGGTCGACCGGCTCAGCGCCGAGCCGCGCGGGCTGGTGCGGGTCAGCGTGCCGGTGTCGCTGGCGCAGATGCAGCTGCCCAAGCTGCTGCCGATGTTCCTGGACCAGTACCCCAAGGTGCGGCTGCAACTGAACATCAGCAACCGCCGCGTCGACATCATCAACGAAGGCTACGACGTCGCCCTTCGCGTGCGTTCGCGCCTGGACGACGACGGCAGCCTGGTGATGCGCAGCTTCGGCCAGGTGCAGGAACTGCTGGTCGCCAGCCCCAAGTACCTGGACCGCGCCGGCCGTCCCAAGGATCCCGAGGAACTGGCCTCGCACGTCACCCTCAGCATCAGCGAGGACGAAGCCCGGCAGCGCTGGGAACTGCACGGCCCGGCCGGCGAAGTGCGCCGCGTCGACCTGCAACCGCGCGTGGCCGGCTTCGACTTCCCGCTGCTGCAGTCCATGGTCAAGGACGGCTTCGGCATCACCCTGCTGCCCGAGACCGTCTGCGCCGAAGCCGTGCGCAACGGCGAACTGGAAGTGGTGCTGCCGGAATGGTCGCTGCCGCAGGGCATCTGCCATGCCGTGTTCGCCTCGCGCCGCGGCCTGCTGCCGGCGGTGCGCGTGTTCATCGACTTCCTCGCCGAACACCTGCCGCGCCAGATCGAAGCCTCGCGCCTGGACTGCGGCGGCAACTGCCCCGAACGCACCAAGGCGCGGCACTCCACTCTGGGTGCGATGGCGGTCGAGGCGGGTTGATCCAGACGCCGGCCGCGCACGTCGGCCGAGCAAAACCGCCGCGGGCGTGCGAAAATGCCCGCCCGTGCCGGTGGTCCTGGGTTCGGGGTGCATGTGGTGCCATCGGCGGCACCGGCCGCGTCGAGCGGGACAGGCACTGCAGCGTCGCGCTTCCGCGGCGTTGTGCTTCAAGCGGCTGCGACGCTCTTCCGCAGTCCCGCCGCGTTCGCAAACGGAGAGATGGCCGAGCGGTTTAAGGCACCGGTCTTGAAAACCGGCGAAGGGTCAAACCTTCCGTGGGTTCGAATCCCACTCTCTCCGCCAGATAGTGCTTTTCCGTGCGAACTAGTACGGATCCAGAAATTCTCTTGCCATTGTCCGAGTCAGAGGTTGTCTGTTAGGCGGCTGGAAAGTATGCCTGCTGGCTCCAGGAGCTGTCGTCGCGTATGTCCAACCCGCGCCTAACACCCGAACAGCTCAAACTAGCCCGCGTGCTCTTGATTGAGATTCGCGATCGACTCCGCGATCTGAGTGGCGGCGATCCCGAGTTGCTTTTCGCTTATCGCCGCAAGATCGCCAAGGAGTTGGTATATGACGAGCGGAGCAAGCCGACGGAGCGGCGTCGGCTGAAGCGGTTCAAGATCAAGGAGCAAAGCGGCATGTGTCCGCTTTGCGATGAAGTGCTGCCCGAGAAGGGGGCTGTTCTCGACCGCATCCATGCCATCTATGGCTATACGGCAGAAAACACGCGCCTGATCCATCAGCACTGCGACACGGCTCAGCAAGTGGCGAAGGGATATAGGTAGGCATGGCTCTCGCCAGCCGAGTGCGTCTTGCGCAATGCTCTTACGAAGGGTGTTCTTGCAAGGACGGGAGGCGCCCCGAAGGGCGCTCCCGGGTGTTGCGCCTAGCCCGGAGGGCTGCGCCAATGTGAAGTGACGTACTCCAGGCGGCCCTTCCGGAACCGCGTATACGCACACACATGCACCGTCTTGGCGTGGGACATAAGTCTTCCTGCAAAGCCGGTTTGTGAGGGCGATATCGGAATTCCAAGTCCTAGGGGCTATACTCCCCTCGCTGTAAGGGCCTCGGAACCAGCAGAGGGACGCCCCCGACTGCCATGCCGTGATGCCAGTGCGGAGGTCCGGAGGATTGTTGAGACTGCCTCGCCAAAGGCGATCTCAACACCGGACCATCCACACCGGCGTTTTGCCTGCCTAGCGCCTCAACTCAAGCCTGTTTTGCGACGGGGACTTGGGTTGGGGCTTTTTTTTGCCGCCCGCGGTAGCGGGCTTCAACGGGCGGCCTTCTCTTCTTCTCATAGGTCGTTATCCTCTTCGTCCTCGGTCTCTTCCTCTCCCATCGTCTCGCGATAGTTCTCGAGGATGTACTGCGTCATCTTTACGACCGAATTCCATTGCTTTTCGGTCATTTTGTCTGGCAAAACGATCTGCCCATTCTTTCCGCCGAAGATCGGGATCGGGATAGAGATCATCCCCTCGCCAGCGGGCGGAGCTGCCTTATGCGTTGAATGGGGCGGCAGCGTCGGAGGGACTTGCGCTTCCGCCGTCGGCTTTGCCTTACGCTTACTTGCTGCGTTTCCGGTGATTGGTGGCGCCTTTGCGAAAGGGCTGACCACTACGCCTGCGTCCTTTGCTGCTGCCAAGAAGAAAGTTACGGACTTCGCCAACGTCGAGCCACTAATCTCATATTGCCTGAACTGTTCTGCAAGCTGCGAAGTTGTTGCGCTACGCAGATTGAAAGTGCCATCGGTTATGGCGCCGTAGGATTCAACCACCATGTTCTTGAACATGGACTTGGCTGTCTCCGCGTCCGCCGCGATGTACTTATCAAGAAGTGTTGTGGGGATGCCGACCTCATCAACCAACTTGAACCACTTCAGCGTTGCTATGAGCGCCGACTGTTCAGAGCCAGAACGTTTGCTCAGGAAGCTGCGGTCGATTGCTGCGGGCAGCATGTCGTGATCCCGCAAATCACTCATAAGGGACAAGAAGCTCCTATATGAGGTGTACGGTGGTTTGATAATCTTGTCGTTCATTTGGAAGCCCTTTTCGTCCGAGGCGGGCGGACGAATAGATTCCAGCACGCTTCAGGACTCTGTGCAACTAGATCCAGTTGTCCGGGCGCTATAGACAAAAATTCACTTTCGAGAAATTCCTGAAAATCATTGCAAACATTTGATGCATAAAGTTATTTTTTGAAGCGTTTCTTTGCGTTCGTCATTTAGTCTGGAGTCGCCCGGGCGGATTTGCCGTGGATCGCCCGGGCGAAATTGCGCAAATGAAGACTGTCCAGGTGGGGCATACAGAAGCCCAGTTGGGGTCGTCTGATTCAATGCACCGGAAAGCTGCCGCCGCACAGTCTTCGGCTTGGTAAATTCGTGGATGAGTCCACGATGGGGTTTGGTTGCATCTTTTCGTAGGCCAGTGCTACGTTCCGCCCGAGCTTCCAAAAGGGTCACCCGGTTTGGCGAGCAAAGCGTCTCTAGGACAGTGGCGGACACGGATGCTGGCCGGGATCGGTGGCATCGCCGCGATCGTGGTGGGGTGGGGCATCGGGTTGTTCGAGGCCAAGGAGGTGCCGGTGCCGCCCGCGCTGCAGGCTGGGAAGGACGTTGCCGCAGGCGAATGGTCGCTGCGCTTCGATCACGTAGAGAGCAGCGATCGGTTACCGGATGGCGAGGTGGTGTCGCGCGACGGTCGCAAGGCGATCGTGCTGTATCTGCAGGTCACCAATCGCACCGCGCAGACCAGTGGCTCGCTGGTGCAGGCGGTTGCGTTGAAGGCGCCGCCGCGCGGGGCCGATGCGCGGCCGACTGCTTATCTCTTGCGCGATCGCGCGGCGACTACCGAATTGCAACCGGGCCTGCCGGAACAGATTGCCCTGGTCTGGACCTATCCGGCGACGGAACAGGTGGCTGGGCGCGTGCGCTTCGACATCACCGCCAGGACCTTCAAGGCCTTCGACAATCTCTACGCGCAGCCGATATGGACCGATCCGCATCCGGTCGGCGTCGTGGAGTTGCCGCTTGGCGCAGCGCGAGCCGGCGCACAGGCGGGTGAACCGTGAAGCGGCTGGCCGCCATCGCGATCCTGCTGCTCGGCTTCGTGCTGCTTGCCGGGATGCGCTGGACGATGCCGCGCTACGAGCGCATTACTGGCCCGATCGCGGTCTCCGGAGCGCCGGACGCTTGGGTGCAGACCGACAATCTGGCCGTCGACGCCGGCACCCCGCAGCTCGCACGCACCATCCGCTTCAAGGCAGCGGGCGCGGTGCAGCAGCGCGACAGTGGCGGCGTGTGGCTGGTGGTGCCGGTGCGGTCGAAGGTCGCGCGCGCGACCGCACGCGTGTATGGCCGGGTCTGGGCGACGCCCGACGGCCGCCGCTACCGCGCCAGCGGCCGCGCCGAGATGGGCGATGCGGTGCTGTCGTCGATCAAGACGCTGCAGCCCGGGTTGGAGCGCAAGGACGTGCTGGTGTTCGAACTACCGTCCGCGCTCGCCAGGGCCGGCGGCACGCTGCTGCTGTCGGAGGACCGCGACCCGCAGCTGACGGCCGAGGCGCAGGTGCGCTATCCGCCGCTCCCGCCCGCAGCGGCGGTCACTGATGTGCTCGATCTGGATGCGCTGCATGCACGCCTCTGACCGCGACGTGGCCCCGGCCGTTTCCGAGCGGCGCATGCGCTGGCTCGCACTGGCGGCATTGGTGGTGCTGGTGCCGTGCACGATGGCCGCGACCGGCTGGCGCGATGTGCGGGAACTGCTGCATGCGCGCGAATGGCGGCCGGTGGATGTGGCGATGGCGCAGACCGTGGACTACGACGGCGCCGCCGTTCGCCTCGCGTCGGTCGACGTGCTGCCGTTCGAGGCGGGGCTGCCCGCCGATCGTACGTTTGTGCGCACACGCCTGTCGCTCGTGCCGGGCGCCGCCGGCGCGCAGTGGAGCGATTGCACGCTCAAACTGATCGACAGCACTGGCCGATCCTGGTCCGCGATCGACACCGTGCCGGACCTGTTGCAGCGTGCCCTGGCCAAGCCTGGCGAGTCGCCCGGCGTGGCCTGCGATGGACTGGCCGTGTCCGCGGCCAAGCCGGGCGTGCCGTTGGCGATCGACGGCTATTACCTGGTGCCGCGTGCGGCGGCTGCGCAGCTGCAACTCACCGTGAGCACGCGCGGCGGTCGCCCGCATTACCTCCGTTTCGCGCGGGGGCAAGGCCATGACTGAGTTGGCGCTGCGCGGCGGGCCGCTGGGGTTGATCGGCGACACGCTGCGGCTGTGGTGCCGCTACCTGCCGCAACTGCTGGCCGTGGCGCTGGCCGGCGTGTTGCTCAACGAACTGCTGCTGCAGGCTGCGGTGTGGATCGGCTACCAGAACCGGCTCGCCGGCTTGCTGTCGCTGACGCTGGTGGTGCTGGTCAAGCTGGTGATCTTCGTGCTGCTGTTCGAGACGCTGCGCCCGGCCTTGCCGGGAATCGCCAGCGCGGCGCTGGCCGACCAGGCCGACGCGACGACAGTACAGGACGAGGGCAGGGCGCGCTGGCGTCGCCTGTCGGCGATCGTGTCGCAGGCGCTGGTGCCGTTCTTCGCCTACTACGCCGCCTGGGGGTTTCTCGGCGAGACCATCCGCGCCTACGGACGCGAGGGCTTGGGACAGTTCAATCCGTTCGATCCGACCTACCGGGGATCGCTGTTCGAGGTGTCGGGCGGCTGGTGGCTGGCGGCGTCGGTGGCGCTGCTGTGGCTGATCCGGCGCGGCGCGAAAAAACAGAAGCAGCGCAGCGCGCATCCGGCGTGGAACGTGCTGATCGTGCTGTGCGAGGCCGGCTGGACCTTCGTCGGCATGTACGTGCTCACCGAATGGAAGGGCGGCGTGTTCCGCTGGCTGGCGCATCTGCGCATCGCCGATCTCGGCCAGCAACTGTGGCAGGGCATCACCCATCCCATCGGTGTCGCGCATGCCGCGTTGCCGGGCGCGGTGGAGCAGGCGCCGCCGGGCGTGGCGGACACGCTGGTGGTGATCTTCTTCTCGGCCTTGTTGCCGGTGGTCTGGCTGGCATTGGCTGCGCTGATCTACCGCTACGACGTGCACAACGCCGAATGGAATGCCCCCGGCAAGTGGTCGAGCAAGGTCGACGGCACGCTGGGGCTGTGGCGGAAACTGCCGACGTGGTTGCGCGACTTCATCGGCCATTTCTGGGCGGGGACCGTTTCGCGCTATCGCGCTGCGGCCAACAGCGTGCAGTTGGCCGGCGCCACCGGGCTGGCGGCCCTGGTCACCTTGATCGTGCTGTATCGCGCCCTGGACTGGGCCTCGGCCTGGGCCTGGATGGGACTGACCCGGTTGATCGGCCCGCACCCGCAGGTGGTGTGGCAGACGATCGCCAATCAGCTGTCGGTGGTGCTGGGCACGCCTAGCGACCCGGGCGACGGTATCCTGCCGCAGACGCTGAAGATCTGCCTGCTCGCGGCGACCCTCGAGCGCGCCTTCCGTGCGGGGCGGAGCTGGAGGGCGTTGAAGTAGTCCGCGCCGCCCGAGCCGTCCGCATCGGGCGGTGACGCGTCAGCCGGCGGCGGTCGGCACCGATGGACTCAGGGCTGCGACGCCGGCAGGGCGAACTCGTCGAACAGCGCCTGCAGGACCGGCGTCCTGGGCATCCTGTCCAGCGGGATCTCGGCCTGTTCGAACCAGCTCCGGTCCGCCTCGGGATGCGGACCGCTGAGCACGACGGTGCCGCGGCCGAAGCCGTAGCGCGCCGCGGCCACATCGCCATTGGCGTAGGTGGCGAGCGCGCGGAAGCCACCCTGGGTGCTCTTCGGGAAGTAGGGGCCGTCCTGGAAGAACACGCTGTCGGGGCGGCCCTTCCAGCGAACCGCGACGGCCTCCTCATCGATGGTGGTGACGGTGAAGCCGGGTCGGCCGACCTCGCCATCGAGATCGTCGCCGATCAGGCCCATGTTGCTGTCATCGGCAAGATAGGCGCCCATGCACAGGCCCAGATAGCCGCCGCCCTGCGCGACGAAGTCGCGGATGGCGGCGATCCGGCGCTCGCCCATCGCCTGCAGCGCGGCAGGAATGTCCTGCCCGCCGCCCGGTTGCACATAGATCGCATAGCCGCGCAGGGTGGCGGGCGTGACGTCTTGCGCCTCCTTCGGGCCGATGATGTCGACCTTGTACTGCGGACTCAGTGCCTCGATCGCTTCCTTGGCGGTTTCTGAGCAATCGTCGCAGCCGGCTGCGCCGCGATAGACCGCGACACGGATCGTGGGTTGCGCGTTCGCCGCGGACACGCAGGCGGACGCAAGGCAGCACAGCGCCGCCAGTCGCAATGGAAGTTTCATGGCCGGCGCTCGTGGCGCAAGTCGAAGATTCAGTGTTTGTGCGAATACGGCAATGCGACCAGTCGGTAGTCGCCGTCGCCGATCGACGGCCCGATCTTGCAATCGGTGAGGCGAACCGCCTCCTTGCCGGCCACCTTGCGCGGCAGGCAACTGCCGCCATGCGTGCAGAATGCGCCGCCCGACGGCGTGTCGCGCGCGATGTCCACCGGCAAGGTCTGGCCCTTGTTCCAGGTGTTGTGCATGTCGTCCTTCACCGTGGCGAGCATCATCGCGTGACAGTCCGGCGCCGGCGTACGTGCGCTCGCCAGGGCGGGTACTGCGGCCAGCGCGATGATCGTGGCCAGAAGGGTGTTGCGCATGGGTGTCTCCTGTTCGTTGTGGGTCGGCACGGCAAGGACGCAAGGAGCGACGCGCTGTCGCTGGAGGCGTACATTCAGCCGATCGGCCTGCAATCAGGCATGAACAGGCCAGTGCCTCGCTGCGCAGGCAACTGCTCGGAGGGTGGATCGCGCCGCGGCAAGCGCGGACGCCCGCGCATGAAAAACGCCGCGACGGGTCACCGTCGCGGCGCTTGGAACAGGACTGGGATGCTTCCAAAAGCGACGCTGGGCGTCGGCATCAGGACAGGCGCGCTCAGCCGGCAGCCGGCGCCTTGGTATCGCCGGCCTTGATATCGCCCGGCTGGCACTCGCCCAGGCGCTTGCCGTCCATCTTCATGTGCGTCTTCATCGACATGCCGCCCGGCAGGCCGGTGATCTCGGAATGCGATTCGGAGGCCATCTCGGTGGCGCTGAAGGTGCCGGTGCTGGTGCCGGTAACCTTGATGTCGCCCATCGTGCAATGCATCTTCGCGTCGATCTTTCCGTCCTTCATGCTGAAGGAGTCGTACACGCAGTTCTTCTGCATCGGCGAGGCGCTGCCGAAGAGGCTGGTGGGATCGTTGATCTGCTCGGCGGTGAGGCAGATCTTGGCGGTGCTCGGCGGCACCTTCGGCATCTGCGGCATGTTGCCGGAGCCGCCGCTGGTCTCGCTGCTCACTTGCTCGACCCGCATCTCCCATTGGCCGGGCTGCAGCTTCGCGGCCTGGACCTTGGCCACGTCGGCGACCGAGGCGTTGGACATCGCGACGTTGTCGCCGTTCTTGTCGCCACCCTTGCCGCAGGCAGCGAGCAGCACACATACAGCAACCGTTGCCGGCATGGTCAGACGCATGAACTTCTCCCTAAGTTATGTGAGGTGCGCGGAGCATAGCCGGGGGCATAATTAAGATGACGTCGACGCCGGGCGCTGCCGTTGGCGCGTGCCTGGTCGCGCAGGAGGCGGCGGAGAGGCTGGATCCGACCGCCGCAGGCACGCGCGTCGGCGGCAGAAGAAGCAGCAAACCCTGCGCAATCGCACGCCGCCGCCGCGCCTGCATGCGGTGCGTGGCCGCGCGATCCCCGCGATCACTGCGTATGTTGCCCAGGTGCCTGCCGTGCACGGACCATTCCGTTCGGCTCTGCTAGCGTCTGCGCCGCCGCGCGTGACCCCCACGCCATCCGCTCCAGGTCCGACCTTCGATGCCCAGCCTCGCCGAACGTCCCGTCATCCTCGAACGCAAACGCACGTTGAAGATGGCCCGCTCCGCCCACGCCTATGTCCGCGGCAACACGCTCAAGTTCTACGAATGGCTGGCAGCGTCGCCGGCGGCGCGGCGCGTGCCGATGGGACCGGCGATCTGGATCTGCGGCGACTGCCATCTCGGCAACCTGGGCCCGGTCGCCGACGGCGAGGGGCGCGTCGAGATCCAGATCCGCGACCTCGACCAGGGCGTGATCGGCAATCCTGCGCACGATCTGATCCGCCTGGGCCTGTCGCTGGCCACCGCGGCACGCGGCTCGGACCTGCCCGGCGTCACCACGGCACGGATGATGGAGGCGATGATCGACGGCTATGGCGCCGCCATCGAGGATCCGACCCGCGATCACCCCGGTGCCGAACCCGAGACCGTGCGCAGCATCCGCCGCGAGGCCTTCGGCCGGCGCTGGCGGCATCTGGCCAAGGAACGCCTGCAGGCGGTGGAGCCGCGTATCCCGCTGGGCGAGAAGTTCTGGGCGTTGGCGCCGGAAGAACGCGAGGCGCTGGAACGGCTGTTCGCCGATCCGAAGGTGGCGCAGATGGTGCTGTCGCTGAAGGGAAAGCCCAAGGATCGCGAAGTGCGCCTGGTCGATGCGGCGTACTGGATGAAGGGCTGCAGTTCGCTCGGCCTGCTGCGCTACGCGGCGATCGTCGGCCTGAAGACCGGCAAGGGCCACTGGTCCTATGCGCTGGTCGATCTGAAGGAGGCGATCGCCCCGATCGCGCCGGCAGCGCCCGATGCGCGGATGCCGGCGGACAACGCCGAACGCGTGACCGCCGCCGCGCGGGCGCTGTCGCCCTACCTGGGCAGCAGGATGATGCCGGTGCACATGCTGGGCCGCTCGCTGTTCATTCGCGAACTCTCGCCGCGCGACCTGAAACTGGAAGTCGACCAATTCAATCACGTCGAGGCGGTGCGCTCGGCGCGCTACCTCGCCTTTGTCGTCGGCAAGGCGCATGCGCGGCAGATGAAGCCCAGGACGCGGGCCGCGTGGCTGCAACAGTTGGACGCCGACCGGCGCAAGGCCATCGACACGCCGTCGTGGTTGTGGGAGAGCGTGGTCGCGCTCGCCGGCCATCACGAAGCCGGTTATCTGGAGCACTGCCGCCGCTATGCGTTGGCCGCCTGACGGCGACTCCTTGGTGCGCGATCCGTTTCAGCCGCGCGTGTGGTCCAGCTCCAGCGCCATGTCCCAACGGTCCAGCCCCGCGCCGTAGCCGTTCGCGACCACGCGCTCGACCGTGAAGCCGAAGCGCGCATAGAACGCCTGGGTGTGCTGGCTGGTGTCCAGTTCG
>NZ_AQOJ01000983.1:0-2436 GCF_000364685.1 Xanthomonas sp. SHU 166 | reverse complement strand
GGAGCCGCGCCTCGGTCAAGGCGCGGCCCAGGCCCTGGCGGTGCAGGCGGCGGTCGACCACGCCCCAGCCGAAGCTGGCGACGCGGCCGTCGGCGCGCAGCGCGTGGCCGCCGCAGGCCACCACCGCGCCGGCGCGGGCGATGACCAGGTAATGCCAGGCGCCGGTGTCGTGCTGCAGGAAGCGGTCGAAACCGGCGCGCTCGCTGTGATCGAAGAACTGCGGGACGTTGCTGTCGAACAGCGCCAGGCAGGCGGCGCGGTCCTGCATGACGTAGGGACGGATCGTATTCACTCGGGCAGTGTGCCGCATGCGGCCAGGCATGTCGTGGCTGCGCCGGGTGTGGAGGTCGCATCGGCCATTTCCGACGCGAGTGTCGGAAAATTTCGCCGGGCCTGTCCGGGATCCGCAGCGGGGTGGTGTCCGGAAGCGGGAAGGGGGAGGGTCAGATAATTCTGACGTGAGATCAGGATTGTCCTGATAACGCTTTTCCCGCCGCACCAGCATACTGGCCTCGGCCTGACGCAGGGACCGTCGCGCGCCTTACGGGGAGAGCGCTGGCAGGTCACTCGACCCTGCGTGCCGAGCCTTGAGTAAGCTCGGCAGGGTTTTGATGACGACACGATGACGTTTCGCGAAGTGCAGATGAGCACTCCGTGAAGCGTCGTCGTTTGTCTACAAATTCGTATTGCCCTGAATAATTCACGCAGATAGTCTGGATGGTGCGGTATCCGCTGCGTTGGGGTTATACGAGATGGCCATCAGGGTTTTTCTGGTCGATGATCACGCTCTTGTCCGTACGGGCATGAAGCTGATCCTGTCGAATCAAACGGATATCGAGATCGTCGGCGAGGCCGACAGCGGCGAAAATGCGCTCCCGCAGATCCGGCAGCTAAAGCCGGACATCGTTCTGTGCGATCTGCACATGCCCGGCGTCAGCGGGCTGGAAGTCACCGAGCGCATCGTCAAGGGCGACCACGGCACCAAGGTCATCATCGTCTCGGTGCTGGAAGACGGCCCGCTGCCCAAGCGCCTGCTGGAAGCCGGTGCCTCCGGCTATGTCGGCAAGGCCGGCGACGCGCAGGAGCTGCTGCGCGCGGTCCGCGACGTGGCGATGGGCAAGCGCTACCTCGGCGCCAACATCGCGCAGAACCTGGCGCTGGCCAATCTGGAAGGCGGCGGTTCCCCATTCGATGCACTGTCGCCGCGCGAGCTGGAAGTGGCCCTGCTGCTGACCCGCGGCCTGCGCCAGGAAGACATCGCCAAGCGCCTGAGTCTCAGCGCCAAGACCGTCAACACGCACAAGGCGCGGCTGTTCGAAAAGGTCGGCATCCAGGACAACATCGCCCTGGCGCGTCTGGCCACGCAATACGGCTTGCTGGATCCGACGCATCCGCTGTAGTCGGCGTTGCCTGCCGAGCTGACACCAGAGCGGCCTTCGGGCCGCTTTTGCGTTGTGCTTGCGCCAACGTGCGGACCTGCTCGCAGTGGGTCGATTGCGAACCCGCGTCCGCGGGTATCGCCGACGCCCTCGGCACTCGCGCGTGCCGCGATCGGAATGGCTGGGTTTGGCGAAAGCGGTGGAGTAGGGAGTGCGTGCTCTGCGCGAATGCATCGCTCGCGACTGCAGCGATCGCACAACGACGCGAATGTGCATGTGGTGGGTCTTCAAGACACTTCGGTAGCCTTCCGCGCAGCACGTACTCCACGCATCGCGTGTTTTCGCAGGCGCGGCTTCAGCCGCGACCGGCGCATCGGGAAAGCCTCGTCGCGGCTGAAGCCGCTCCTGCGAGGTGATGGTGTAGCTCGTCGAGTCACGGCAAAGCGAGTGTTGCCGTGGCTTTGGAGGGGACGCCACTGCTGCTGCGCCGAACGGGACGCGCGAAAGACAGTACGCGTGCAGACGATCGCCTTGAACCGTAGCGATGGATGCGTTTGATGGGCGCCCAAAAGAAAAAAGCGGCCCGAAGGCCGCTTCTTTCACGCTGCAACGGCAGGGGCGGGGATCAGCCGCGATCCTTGTGCTCGTCGCCGTCCGCCTTGTCCGCGCCATGCGGCGCAGGCGCTGCGGACTGCGCCGCGGCAGCAGCACGTTCCTTCCGCGCCGCCTCGTCCACAGCCGCGATCTCCGCTTGCGCCGGCGTCGCCGGAGCAGCGACGGACGTTGCGCTGTCGTCGCGTGCCGGCGTGACCGATGCGGCCTCGGTCGACGCTGCGGCCGCTGCCTGACCACTGTGCGGAACCGCCGCCGGTGCCTCGGCGAAGGCATCGAGCAGGGTGGTCTGTACCGGTGCGTAGGCCGGCTTGGCCGCGGCAGCGTCTTCCGCACGCGGTTCCGCGGGAGCGGTGGACGTGGCGGCCGGCGCTGCGCTCGGCGCGACGGTGGTCGCCGTCGGCGTGGTCACGCCCGCCGGATCCTCGACGGTGGCCGTGGCATC
>NZ_AQOJ01000982.1:0-3432 GCF_000364685.1 Xanthomonas sp. SHU 166 | reverse complement strand
TGCATCGCCGCGCCGCCCCTGCCCGGCGACCCGCTGGCCGGCACCTGGCGGCCGGGCGCGCCGTTCGGCGGCCTGGGCATCGCGCTCGAAACGCGACGACGCAATCGCGTCAACGGCAGCGTCAGCGCAGTCGATGGCGACACGCTGACGGTCGCGGTGGAGCAGAGCTTCGGTAACTGCCCACAGTACATCAACAGCCGCAGCCCGACGTTCGCCGCAGGCGAGGTCCACGCGCATACCGCGACTGCCGTGTCGGCGCGTCTGAGCGATGCGCAATGCGCGCTGCTCGCGCGCTGCGATACCTTCTTCATCGCCAGCGCGAACACCTCGGAGGATGCCGGCGCCGCGCGCGGCGTGGACGTGTCGCACCGCGGCGGCCTGCCCGGCTTCGTGCGCGTCGACGATGCGCGCACCCTGACCACGCCGGATTTCAGCGGCAACCGCTACTTCAATACGCTCGGCAATCTGTTGCACGATCCGCGCGCGGGGCTGCTGTTCATCGACTTCGAACGCGGCGACCTGCTGTACCTGGCCGCCCGCGCGGAGATCGTCTGGGACGGGCCGCTACTGGCGACGTTCGCGGGCGCGCAGCGCGTGGTGCGCTTCCATCTCCGCGAAGTGCGCCACACGCGCGCCGTGTTGCCGTGGCGCTGGTCGGCGGTGCAGCGCCCAGCGCAGTTCGCCGCGGCGTCGACGCCTGCCGCCGAACGCGCCTGGCGGCCGCTGCGGATCGTGCGGATCGTCGACGAAGCGCGTGCCATCCGCTCGTTCCATTTCGCCGCAGAGGACGGCGGCGCGCTGCCGTCGTACGCAGCCGGCCAACACCTTACGCTGCGTTTCCCGATCTGCGGCAATGCCGCGCCGACGGTGCGCAACTACACGCTGTCCGACGCGCCGGGTGGCGCGCTCTACCGGATCACCGTGAAACGGCAGGGCCGGGCATCGGCCTGGCTGCACGACCATGCGCAGGTCGGCACGACGCTGGACGCGCAGATGCCGCGCGGCGATTTCGTCTTCGATGCCGCCAGCCCGCGGCCGGTGGTGTTCGTCTCGGCCGGGATCGGCATCGCGCCGATGCTGGCGATGCTGCGCCAGGCGCTGGCCGACACCGCCTCGCGGCAGCGGTTGATCTTCGTGCACGGCGCCCGCGAGGCCGCCGATCGTCCGTTCGCCGCCACACTGGCACGGCTCGCCGCGGCCGACGCGCGGCTGTCGCTGCATTGCCTGGACAGCCGAGCGGCCGGCCACGGCGCCGGCCGCATCGGCATCGCGCGGTTGCAGCGGATCCTGGCATTCGACGATTACGACTTCTACCTGTGCGGACCGCCAGACTTCATGCGCGATATGTACCGTGGATTGCGCGCGCTGAACGTGGCGGACACGCGCATCCGCTTCGAGGCATTCGGCCCATCGAGCCTCGTCCGCGATACGAACCCCGCAGCGCCAGCAGATGCGCCACGGGTGCGCGTGCGGTTCCAGCGCTCGGGACGCGAGGCGGTCTGGACCCCGGACGCCGGCACATTACTGGAGCTGGCAGAAGCGCAGCGGATCGCTGCGCCCTCCGATTGCCGCTACGGTTCCTGCGGCACCTGCGCGACGCGCGTGCTGTCCGGCGCAGTGCATTACCTGCGTCCGCCCGACACCCAGATCGAACCAGGCTGTGCGCTGCTGTGCGTCGCCAGGCCTGCGCACGAAAGCGCCACGCCGCTGGTACTCGACCGCTGACGCGCCGACGGCACGCCGCACGCACTCACCGTGCGGCCCGCTGCGCCTGCTGCTCGGCCAGGGTCAGGGCGACGTTGTCGCGCAGGTAGGCCGGTTCGGCGCGCTCCGGCGCGATGCCTTCTCCGCGCGCGTATGCGGCCGCGGCCAGGGTCAGCACGTCGGCGGCATGCGGCAGCGCCTGCGCATCGGCGCTGCGCCAGTGCGCGCCGAAGCGGCGCTGCAAGGTGCCATCGACCGCCGCCAACCCGGTGCCGACCGCGGCCCAGGCCGCATCCGGCTCCGGCAACACGAAGGCCTCCGGACTCAGCACCTGCTCCGGGGTCAGCGCCTGCAGGCCGCCATCGGCCTGCCGCGCGTAGGCCGCGGTGTAGACCTCGCCCATGCGCGCATCGATCGCCGCCAGCACCCGCGGCGCGTCGGCCGGCGCGCGCAGCGCCAGCACCTGCAGCGTGGACACCGGCAGTACCGGCAGGTCCAGGGCCAGGGCGATGCCCTGCGCGACCGCGATCGCCAGACGCACGCCGGTGAACGCGCCGGGACCGCGGCCGAAGGCCACCGCATCGAGCTGGCGGCGGCCGATGCCGGCCTCGGCCAGCAATTGCTCGGCCCAGGGCAGCGCCAGTTCGGCGTGCCGCCGCGGCGCCAGGTCGAAGCGCTCCAGCACGCGGTCGCCGACCAGCACGGCGACGGAGCAGGCTTCGGTGGAGGTTTCGAAGGCGAGCAGATTCATTGGGGAGCCGGGATTGGGGATTCGGGATTGGGGATTCGCAAAAGCAGGAGCGGCGCGGCGGCTAGTCGGATGGCGACATGCCGGCCTCGGGATTATCGCCCAGCGCCGGGGTTTCGGCGGCGAAGAACTGGCGGACGTCCTCCACGTCGCGGGTGCGGGCGAACGGCGGCAGCGACTCCAGAAAGGTGCGGCCATAGGACTTGGACAGCAGGCGCGGGTCGCACAGCACCAGCACGCCGCGGTCGCGCTCGCTGCGGATCAGCCGGCCCACGCCCTGCTTCAGCGCGATCACCGCCTGCGGCAACTGCTCCTCGCGGAACGGGTTGCCGCCGTCGCGGCGGATCGCCTCCAGGCGTGCTTCGAACACCGGATCGTCGGGCGCGGCGAACGGCAGCTTGTCGATCACCACCACGCTCAGCGCATCGCCGACCACGTCCACGCCCTCGCGGAAACTGGCCGAGCCGAGCAGCACGCCGTTGCCGGAGGCGCGGAAGCGCTCGAGCAAGGTCGCGCGCGGCGCCTCGCCCTGCACGAACAGCGGCCAGGGCCCGTCGCGCAGCGCCTCGGCCGCCTCGCGCAGCGCGCGGTGCGAGGCGAACAGCAGGAAGGCGCGGCCCTGCGAGGCCTCCAGCACCGGCTGCAACGCGGCGATCAATGCGGTGCCGAAGCCGCGCGCGGCGGGATCGGGCAGCGCCGGCAGGTAGCACAGCGCCTGCCGCGCCCAGTCGAACGGGCTGGGCTGCAGCAAGGTCATCGGATCGCGCAGGCCCAGGCGGGTGGCGATGTGCTCGAACTCGCCCTTCACCGCCAGCGTCGCCGAGGTGAACACCCAGGCCGCGTGCGAGGCCTCGCGGTGCGCGCGCAGCGGCCCGGACACGTCCAGCGGCGTGCGCTGGCAGCGGAAGCCGCGCGGGGTCAGTTCGTACCACAGCACGTCGTTGGACGGCGCGTCCGCTTCCGGCTCGGCCTCGAAATCC
>NZ_AQOJ01000981.1:0-1141 GCF_000364685.1 Xanthomonas sp. SHU 166 | reverse complement strand
ATCCTCGCCGCCGCGCCGACCGCGAGGATCGCGGCGAGCAGGCCGAGCGCGCCGAACTCCACCAGCACTGCGCCTCGCAACTGCCCGCGCCGCGCGCCCAGGGTGCGCAGCACCGCGCTGTCGTAGCGGCGCTCGCCGGCAGTGGCCTGCAGGGCGGCCAGCAGCACCAGTGCGCCGGCCAGCAGGCTGAAGCCCATCACCAGTTGCACTGCCTGGGCGACGCGGTCGATGACCTCGCGCACCCGCTGCAGGATCGCGTCGATGTCCAGTAGCGACACGTTCGGATAGGCGCGGCTGAGCCCGCTCAGTTGCGCGGCCGAGGCGCGCGGCAGGTGGAAGGCGGAGATCAGGTTGTACGGCGCGTCCTGCACTGCGCCGGCGTTGAGCAGCAGGAAGAAGTTGACCCGGAACGAATCCCAGTCGGCCTTGCGCACATTGGTGACGGTGAAACTGCGCTGCTGGTCGCCGAGCAGCAGGGTGATGCGGTCGCCGAGCTTGAGCCCGTAGCGCTGCGCCCAGCCTTCCTCCACCGAGGCTTCGGCGGCGGTGCTGTCGGCGGCCCAGAAGCGTCCGGACAGCAGCCGGTTGGCCGCGGGGAATTCGTGCCGCCAGGAGAAGTTGATCGGCCGGTCGCTGCCATCGCCATCGTCCTCCGGCCCCTGCTCGCGGCGCTGCGGCGGCTTGCCGTTGATCGCCACCAGCTTGCCGGTGCTGAACGGCTCGACCGCCGCATCGGCGACACCGAGCGTGCGCAAGGTGCCGAGCACCTGCTCGGCCTGATCGGGCTGGATGTTCATCAGGAAGTAGTTCGGCGTGTCCGCCGGCAGCCGGTCGCGCCACTGCCCGAGCAGGCCGGGGCCGATCACCGCCAGCAACAGCAGCGCGCACAGCGACAGCGACAGGCCCACCAGTTGCACCACGCTCAGTGCGCGGCGCCGGGTCAGCGCCGCCAGGCCCAGTTTCCAAGGCCCGCGCAGCTGTCCCTGCAGTCGCCGCAGCACCGCCAGCAGCACGCCGCCGACCGCCGCGGCCAGCGCCGCCAGCAGGGTCAGGCCGCCCAGCACCCAGGCCGCCAGCACGCCGTCGCCGGTGGCGTAGACCGCCAGCACCACGGTGGCGACCAGGGCGGCAGCGTAGACCA
>NZ_AQOJ01000980.1:0-1715 GCF_000364685.1 Xanthomonas sp. SHU 166 | reverse complement strand
AGCTTGGACAGGTCGTTCTGCCAGAACGGGCCCGGCGCGAACACGATGACCGCGGCCGCCAGCAGGGCCAGCGGCAGCAGCGACCAGCGCGGCCGCGGCAGCCGCGCGATGCCGCGCCACAGCCGCTCCAGCAGCGGCGAATCCGCATGGTCGCGCGGCGAGGGATCGATCAGCGCCGGCAGCAGCAGGCGTGTGGTCAGCGCGGCCACCAGCAGGCCCGCAATGGTGAACACCGCCAACTGGCGCAGGCCGTCCACGCCGGAGAACAGGAAGGTGACGTAGGCGATGCAGGTGGAGACCACGCCGGTGGCCAGGGTCGGCCACAGATGGCGCGCGTTCTCGCGCGGGTCCAGGCCCGGGCGCTGATGGCTGAACAGATGGATCGGGTAATCCTGGACCACGCCGATCAGGGTGAAGCCGAACGCCACGGTGATGCCGTGCACGCCATCGAACAGCAGCGCCACCGCGCCCAGCCCGGCCAGGCCGGCGCTGGCCAGCGGCAGCACGCCCAGCACCGGGATCTTCCAGCTGCGGTAGGCGACCAGCAGCAGCACGATCAGCCCCACCGTATCCAGGGTGCCGATCCACTGCGCCTCGTTCTGGGTGCGCCCGCCGATCTCCACCGAGAACGCGCCGGGGCCGGTCAGGGTCAGCTTGCTGCTGGTGCCGGCGCTGACCTTGGCGAAGGCGGTGTGGATCGCGTCCACCGCGCGTTGCTGGCCGGTGGGGTCGAAGCCGGCGGCACGGGTCTGCGCGACCAGCAGCGTGTCCTCGCCGGCGCGGTCGAACCAGACCCCGTCGCGCTGCTGCGGGCCGCCGGCCGGCTGCAGGCTCTCGGCCAGATGCAGCACTTCCAGGGTGGGATCGCGCGGCAGCAGCGGCTCCACCATCGCCGCCGCCGGCGAGCCCAGGTCCTGCAGCCGCGCCTGCAGCGCATCGCGCAGGGTCGGCGTATCCAGCGGTTTGGCGTCGAAGCTGTCGCTGAGCAGGTAGCGGTACGGCAGCAGGCGTTCGGGAATGGCGTCCAGGCCGGCATCGGCGCCGTTGGCGACCAGTTCGAACACGTCGTGCTGCGCGGCCAGTTCGGCATGCAGCGCCTGCGATTGCTTGGCCAGCGTGGCCGGATCGGCCCCGGACAGCGACATCAGCAGCAGCCGCGAGCCAGGGCCTTCGCCGAGTTCGTCGAGCAGGAGTTTCTGCGCGGGAGTGCGGGCTTCCGGCATGAATTTGCGCAAGTCGCCGGATACCTGCAGCGCATTGCCCAGCCAGATCCCGGCCACGGTCAGCAGCGCCAGCCACAGCAGCGCCAGCGAGATGCGCATCTTCGAACTGAGTTGGCGTGTCACGACAGTCGCTCCCCAAGCGCCCACTCGTTCAGACCCGGGGCCGCGGGCGCGGCATCAGGCATGACTGACCGCCGCCTGCTACCGCGGGCCGGCATGAACTTGCGCAAGTCGCCGGATACCTGCAGCGCATTGCCCAGCCAGATCCCGGCCACGGTCAGCAGGGCCAGCCACAACAAGGCCAGCGAGATACGCATCTTCGAACTGAGGGCACGCTTCATCGCCGCGTCCCCACGTCTGCCTGCACCGCGCGATCAGCCGCCGCGCGCGCAGCCGTCGGGCCGGCAGCACGCTGCCGGAGGGCGCCTCGTGCGGGGATCACGCCGCGTCGCCGTGGCACAGCGCGGTCAGCGCAGCGCCGTCGGCGAGGGC
>NZ_AQOJ01000979.1:0-1377 GCF_000364685.1 Xanthomonas sp. SHU 166 | reverse complement strand
GGCGGCCTGCGCGGCACCGGCCAGCAGGGTGCGCTGGACGTCGCCCTTGGCCGGGGTGGTCTCGATGCAGCGCAGTTCGGCGCCACGGCCGTACAGGTGCAGGCTGCGCACGTGCGCGGCCATGGCCGGATCCTTGGGCTGCAACTGCAGCTGCCAGCGCTCGCGGGTGCCGCTGCTGCTGATGTTGAACTGCTGCTGCAGCAGCGCGCGGTCGCCGGACAGCAACGCGCCGAAACCGCTCTGCAGGCCGGCCAGTTCCGGCACGCGCGTCAGCGAGAAGCGCCGCGGCGGCTTGCCTTCGCGCTCCAGCGTGGCTTCACTGCCGCGCAGGGTGGTGGTCTCGTGGTACGGCGCGGTGACCTCGCGCACCAGCGTCTGCGCGTCCGGGCGGCGGTACTCGCCCTGCACCCGCAGCGGCGCCTTCAGCAGCGCCGAGCCGCGCAGTTCGACGAAGGCGGTGCTGACCGGCGCCGGCCGCGCCAGCTTCTGCAGGATCCAGTCGGCGTCCGGCGCCTCAGGCGATGCGGCGCTCAGCGGTGCGGCGCTGCACAGCAGTATCAGCATCCACGGCAAGGTGCGGCGCATCGGCATGGCGGTTGTTCCAGAAGTCGTAGAAGTTGAACCAGTTGTAGGGCGCGGAGCGGGTGTAATGCTCCAGCCTGGCGGCGTAATCGCGGATGAGCGCGGCCAGCACCGGCGCACGCTGCCGGCGCGGCAGGTCCAGGCCTTCGCTGAAGGTCTCGAACACCAGCTCGTAGCGGTTGCCGCCGCGGTACAGCCCGAACGCCAGCACCACCGGCACCTTGAGCGCGGCGGCGATCAGCCACGGCGAGGTCGGGAACAGGGCGCCCTGGCCGATGAACGCGGCCGGCAGCGCCGGATCCTCCGGGCGCGGCCGGTCCACCAGCAGCGCGACCAGCGCGCCCTCGTCGGTGGCCTGCTTGATCGCCATGACGATGGAAGTGCTGTCCATGCCGGCGTCGATGATGTTGGCGGCCAGTTGCGGGTTCAGCGCGCCCAGCAGTTCGGTCATCGCCGGGTTGTGCGCCTTGTCCAGCACCACCTTGACCTGCACGTCCGGGCGCTCGGTGGCCAGTACCCGCAGCGCGTCGAAGCTGCCCAGGTGCGAACCGAAGATCAGCACGCCGCGGCCGCGGTCCATCTGCGTGTGCAACTGGTCCAGGCCGCGGATCTGCACCCGGAACCGGTGCATCTGCCCGCACAGCATGAACACCCGGTCGAGGATGGTCGAAGCGAAGGTGTGGATGTGCCGGGCCACCTCCAGCAGCGTGGCCGGGCGGTCGAACACACGGCTCAGGTAGTGCCGCGAATCGCGCCGCTCCGGGCCGCGCACCAGCAGGAAATACAGGGTGATCG
>NZ_AQOJ01000978.1:0-1721 GCF_000364685.1 Xanthomonas sp. SHU 166 | reverse complement strand
AGCAGCAGGCGGCCGACGGCGCGGCCGCCGTAACGGGCGATGCTGCGGATCAGCCACAGGGCGAAATGGCCGCCGCCTTCCGGGCGGTGCTTCCAGCCGGCGCTCACGGCGCCGCCTCGGCGTTCAGCTCGCCGCTGACCAGCAGGTCCTCGCCGCGCAGCACGCGGAAGCGCCAGCGCGGCGCGGCGCCGTCCAGTTCCACCCGCGCCGGCTGGCCGGGAAACAGCGGCTGCACGAACTTCACCTGCGGCAGGCGCAGGGGGGCGCGCGCGCCATGCGCCGCCTCGACGGCCTGCAGCACGTGGTCCAGCACCACGACGCCGGGCACCACCGGGCGGCCCGGGAAGTGGCCGGGCAGGCTGGGATGATCATGCGGTACGACGAATTGCATACGGGCGACTCATATCCTGGGTTCGAGCATGGCACGGACGGCCTGGTGCGCGCGCTGGGTCACTTCCTGGCGGTTCAGCGGGCCGTCCTCGCCGTTCACCCGGATCGGCGTGCCGATCCGCACCCGGATGACGCCGGGCCGGACCCGGAACAGGCTGGTCGGCGGCAGCACCTTGCCCGCCCCGTCCAGCGCCACCGGCACCACGTCCACCCCGGCGTCGATCGCGGCCTGCAGCAGCCCGGCCTTGAACTCGGCCAGTGCGCCGCTGCGGCTGCGGGTGCCTTCCGGGAACAGGCACAAGTCCTGGCCACGGCGCAGCAGCGCCGCCGCCTCGCGCCGCATCATCGCCCCGGCGCGGCGGCTGTCGCGGTCAAGGAACAGCATGCCGGTCGCGCGCGCATACCAGTTCACGAACGGCACCTTCAGCATCTCGTCCTTGAGCAGGAAGCGCAGCGGCACCGGCAGCGCCATGAACAGCGCGCAGATGTCGATGATCGACTGGTGGTTGCTGACGAACAGGTGGTTGCGCGACCAGTCCACCCGCTCGCGGCCCTCCACCTGCAGCCGCGCCCCGGCGCCGAACAGCAGCACCGGCGCCCAGAAGCGCGCGCCCATGCGCAGCGGCAGGCGCGGCCCGGTCAGCCACAGCAGCACCAGTGCGACGACGATGCCCAGCGCGGTGTGCGCCAGGGTGAACACCAACTGCAGGGCGTTCCACACGGCCCAGGCCATGCGCGAAGGCATCCCAGCCTGCGGCAACTTGCTGTTTTCCTTGATGATCTGCACGACCCTTGCGTCCCCTGCACTTCGCGCGTCAGCGCAACAGATCGCGCCAAAAAACCGGCCCCAGCCGCGCCAGCCGGTGCAGGAAGTCGGGCAGATTACGGTAGGGACGCTGCGGAAACCAGCGCCCGCGCAGCAGGTACTCGCCGACGAAGAAGCCGCCGATGACCCCGTAGCCCAGCAGATTGGCGAACAGCGAGGCGCGCGCATCGCTGATCGGCAGCGGCGAGGCCAGGCCCAGCTGCGCCAGCACCCCGCTGGGCTGGGCGCACAGCGCCAGCAGCAGGTTGAGCAGGGTCAGCCCGACCAGCAGCAGGGTCCAGGCCAGGGTCAGGCGGCGGGTGTAGCGCAGTTGGTCCGGGGTGATCGGCATGCCGGCCTGCCGGTACAGGGCCTCGACGATGCGGGTGATCAGCGGCGTGCGCCCGCGCTGCAGGCTGCGCCCGAAGAACCAGGCCACCCAGGCGGTGAACAGCACCGGCGGCGCGGCCAGCAGCAGCAGGGCGTGCGGCGAGCGCCACAGCGGCACCAGCGCCGCGGTCGCGGC
>NZ_AQOJ01000977.1:0-2928 GCF_000364685.1 Xanthomonas sp. SHU 166 | reverse complement strand
GCGGATCGGTCTCGATCAGGTAGCGGCGGCCGGGGGCGCTGGTGTTGGCCTTGACCCCGCCCAGGCCGTTGGCGGCGCGGCCCAGCGTGTTGACGCTGGCGCCGCTGCTGCCGACCAGGCGGTACAGCCCGCCCATCGGCAGCACGATGTTGCCCAGCGGCGCGCCAACGCCGCCGACCACCTGCGGCACCTGGCCGGTGCCAGGATCGATCTGCTGGTATTGGGTCGGCACGCTGCCGGCGGTCAGCACCGCCTGCGCGGTGCCGGCCTGGACCTGGCTGCGGCCGCCGCTGCCGGCGCCGCCGAGTTGGGCCTGCACGCCGCTGGCCTGGACCTGGGATGCAGTGGCGCTGCTGCCACCGACCAGGGTGGCCTGGCCGTCGTCGATGCGGATGGCACCCAGGCTGGCGGTGGCGATGCGGTTGCCGACGTTGGCCTTGGTCGGCGTCGCAGCGGTCTGCGCCTGCACGGCGATACCGCCGGCGCCGTCGGCGCTCATCGTGCCGTACCGGTTCAGGGCTCCGCCCTGGGTGGCGTTGAAGGAGGCGCCGCCGATGCTGCGGCCGTCGCTGCCGACCGCGCCGTTGCTGATGGTGGCGCCGCTGATGGACACACCCTGTCCGCCGGTCATGTTGGCGGCGAGGGCGATGTAGCTGGTAGTGCTGGTGGATGATCCCTTGTCTTCGCTCGACTCTTCGTAATAGCAAATCACCTTCTTGCCGACCGGCTGCATGCAGTCGTTGGTGATCGCCGTGACGATGTGTTCGTAGTCCTTCTGCTCGACCTTGCGATTGAGCGCCAGCGCCTGATTCAGCACCGACTCGTTGCCGGTGAGCATCGCGTCCGAGAGACCGCCCACGCTGCGCTGGTTAATACCCAATGCACCCGCTGCCGCAATCGTGGAGGCATTGTTGGCAACGCTGCCCGACAGGAAGATGTTGCCGCCGGCAGCGATCTTGCCCTCGGCGCTGGCGGCCAGCAGCCGCTCCTGTTCGATCACGTTGTAGCTTCGCCAGACGCCAGGCGACTTTCCTGTGTAGGGCCTCGGCGCGGAGGCTCCATCCGCGTTACGAATCTTGGTGTGCGTCAATTGTTCATCGGGCATGCCCGCATTGGCGCTCGCCTGTTCCTGCGCCGACAACGGGCCGGTCTGCGTGCTCAGTACGCGCCGCCGGTTATTGATCTGATTGGCCGCAATCAGGATGCTGCCATCGGCCTCGATGCTGCCGGAGACGTTGTCCAGCGTGCCGGTGCGCGCGGTGAGCGTGCCGTTGCCGTCGCGCGCGGCGCCGATGGCGATGTTGCCCAGGCTGAAGATCTTCGCATCGCGGTTGACCAACTGGTCGCGCACCAGCAGGGTCATGCCGCTGGTGGCGCCGATCAGCGCGCTGCCGTAGGCGGCGTTGTCGGTGGCGCCGCCCAGGTCGGCGCCGTTGACCAGGGTGCCGGTGTCCACCAGCACGTTGCCGCCGACCAGGCTGCCGGTGTTGACCACCGACCCCGAGGTGACCTGCAGGTTGCCGCTGGCGGAGAGGTCGCCGGCGTTGGTGACGCTGCCGCCGGTGTTCACCTGCACGTTGCCCGAGCGCATGCTGGCGCCGGCCACATTGCTGATGTTGCTGGCGCTGACGCCGAGACTGCGCCCGGCCTGCAGGGCCGAGGCGTTGACGAAGTTGCCGCCCACCGCCAGGCGGAAGTCGCCGTTGCTGGTGATGTCGGCACCGGCGCGATGGGTGTAATCGCTGCGGAGGGTCAGGTCGAGCAGGTTCTGGCCGAGGATGCTGCCACCGCCGTCGAAGCCGACGGTGTCGATCACCACATCGCCCGCGCCGCCGGCGCTGCTGCCGGCGCCGATCTGCCCGCCGCTGTTGCTCAGACTCTGTAGGGCCAGGCGCACGGCCTGTTCGGCCTTGATCTTGCCGTTGCGGTTGTCCAGGCTGGCGCCATTGCGCTGCAGCAGCATGCTGCCGCCGGCGTAGACGCTGCCGCCCTGGTTGTCCAGCGCATTGGTGTTGGCGATCAGGTCGCCGCCCGCCACCAGTTGCCCGCTGCCATTGGCGATGCTGGCCGCATCGAGCACCACGCTGCCGCGCCCGCCCAGGCTGCCGCCGACGTTGCGCAGCTCCCCGCCGGTGGTCAGCCGGGTCAGGCCGCCGCCGTTGTTGACGACGCTGCCCTGGCTGTTGTCGATGCGCCCGCCCGACAGGGTCATGGCGTTGCCGCTGTCGAGCTGGCCGCCGCTGTTGAGCAGCGCGCCGGTGACGGCGACGCTGAGGTCGCGGGCGGCGCCGATGCGGCCGCTCTGGTGGTTGTCGAGCTGGCCGCGCGCGGTCAGCGCCAGGTCGCGTCCGGCCTGCAACGTACCGCCGCTGTTGCTCGCATTCTCCGCGTTCACGGTCAGATCGGTACTGGCGCCGATCACGCCCGCGTCGTTGTTCAACGTATGCGCCAGATCCACGCGCAGGTCGCCACCCGCACCGCCGCTGCTCAGCGCCTGCATGGTGCCGCCGCGGTTTTCGAGGCTGTCGGCGCGCAGCACCAGGCTGCCGCCGGCGGCCTGCACCACGCCGAGGCGGTTGTCGAGCGCGCCGCTGCCCAGTTGCACATTCAAGCCGCGTGCGGACACGCTGCCGCCGATGTTGCCCAGGCCGGCCGCGGTGACGCTGGCATCGCCGGCCGCGGCGATGGCGCCGCCCTGGTTGTCGAGCGTGCTGCCGGTGCTGAGCTGCAGCTGACCCTGGGTGAGGATGCGACCGCCGGCATTGCCGAGGGCGCCGCTGCTGCCGACCGTCAGCGTGCCGCTACCGGCGTGTTCGATGCGCCCTTGCGCGTTGTTGATCGACGCCGCGCCCAGTTGCAGGTCGCTGCCGTTGCTGACCAGGCGGCCGCCGCCGTTGTCGAACGCGCCGGTGACGGCAATGCGGGTGG
>NZ_AQOJ01000976.1:0-505 GCF_000364685.1 Xanthomonas sp. SHU 166 | reverse complement strand
CTGGCCGCCGCACTGGCCCTGGCCGGCTGCGCCAGCACGCCGTTGCCGGACCTGCCGCAACAGTCGCTGCCCGCGCGATGGAGCAGCCCGACGCCGCAGGCCGCGGTCCCGCGCCCACCCGGCACGGCCTGGTGGCAGGACTTCCACGATCCGCAGCTCGACGCGCTGGTCGCGCAGGCGCTGCGCGACGACCTCAACGTCGGCCAGGCACTGGCCAAGCTGCGCGCGGCGCGGCGCCTGGATACCGTGGCCGGCGCATCGCAGCGCCCGCAGCTGCGTGCGCGCACCCTCGACCCGATCGACCCCGACGCCAGCGCCTCGTTCCTGGTGGTCGGGCTCGACTCGGAATGGGAGTTGCCGCTGTTCGGCCGCGGCGAGGCGACCCGGCGCATGGCCCGCGGCGATCTGGACAATGCCCAGGCCGACCTGGCGCAGGTACGCGCGGCGACCATCGCCGAGGTGACCCGCAACTGGATCGACCTGCGCCACGCGCAGCAGGCCGAGC
>NZ_AQOJ01000975.1:0-2105 GCF_000364685.1 Xanthomonas sp. SHU 166 | reverse complement strand
CGGCGCCGGCCGAGCTGCCGGCGCCGGCCGACGCGATCGCGGTGCCGGGCCTGCGCGCGCGCATGGGCGCGATGGCCGACCAGTTCCACGGCCATCCGTCGCAGACCATGACCATGGTCGGGGTCACCGGCACCAACGGCAAGACCTCCACCGTGCAACTGCTGGCGCAGGCCTGGCACCTGCTGGGCACGCGCAGCGGCAGCATCGGCACGCTCGGCGCCGGCCTGTACGGGCAGGTGCAGCCGACCGGCTTCACCACACCGCTGGTGCTGCCGCTGCACGCGCTGCTGGCGCAGTTGCGCGACGCCGGCGCGCAGGCGGTGGCGATGGAAGTCAGCTCGCACGCGCTCGACCAGGGCCGCGTGGACGCGGTGCATTTCGACGTGGCGGTGTTCACCAATCTCACCCGCGACCATCTCGACTATCACGGCGACATGGCCAGTTACGGCGCGGCCAAGGCGCGCCTGTTCGCCACGCCGGGGCTGAAGTCGGCGGTGGTCAACCTGGACGATGCGTTCGGCCGCGAGTTGCTGGCCAAGCTGGATCCGGCGCTGCGCCGCATCGCGGTCAGCTCGCGCGGCCAGGATGGCGCGCAGGTGCGCGCCGAGGCGCTGCGCCTGGACGCGCGCGGCATCGGCTTCACCCTGGCGATCGGCGAGGAGCGCCATCCGCTGCAGTCGCCGTTGCTGGGCCGTTTCAACGTCGACAACCTGCTGGCCGTGGCCGGCGCGCTGCACGCGCTGGACGTGGCGCCGGTGCGCATCGCCGCCATCCTGGCGCAGCTGCAGCCGATCCGCGGGCGCATGAACCGGCTCGGCGGCGATGGTGCGCAGCCGCTGGTGGTGGTCGACTACGCACACACGCCCGACGCGCTGGAACAGGCGCTGCAGAGCCTGCGCGCGCACGCGCAGGGCCGCATCACCTGCGTGTTCGGCTGCGGCGGCGAGCGCGACACCGGCAAGCGCCCGCAGATGGCGGCGATCGCGCAGCGCCTGGCCGAGCGCGTGGTGGTCACCGACGACAACCCGCGTGGCGAGGACGGCGACCGTATCGTCGCCGACATCCTGGCCGGCTTCGACGGCATGCAGGCGGTGCAGGTGCAGCGCGACCGCGCGCAGGCGATCGCCATGGCGGTCGCCGACGCCGGCGCCGAGGACATCGTGCTGATCGCCGGCAAGGGCCACGAGCCGTACCAGGAGATCGCCGGCGTGCGCCATCCGTTCGACGACACCGAGGTCGCCGCGCTGGCCCTGCGCGCGCATGCGGCGGAGGCGGCCCGATGAAGCGCCTGCCGTTGTCGATGATCGCGCACTGGGCGGGCGCCGAGCTGCACGGCGACGACGTGGCGATCGATGCGATCAGTCACGACACCCGCAGCCTGGCCGCCGGCAGCCTGTACGTGGCGCTGCGCGGCGAGCGTTTCGATGGCCACGCCTTCGTCGCCGACGCCGCCGCGCGCGGCGCCAGCGCGCTGCTGGTGGAGCGCGTGCAGCCGCAGATCGAACTGCCGCAGATCGTCGTCGCCGACACCCAACTGGCGCTGGCGCGGATCGCCGCCGGCATGCAGCGTGGCCGTGCCACCCGCGTGGCCGCGATCACCGGCAGCAACGGCAAGACCAGCGTCAAGGCGCTGCTGCTGGCGATCCTGCAGCATGCCTGCCGCATCGACGGCGGCAGCGTCTACGCCAATCCCGGCAACCGCAACAACGAGATCGGCCTGCCGCTGGCGGTGATCGAGGCGCCGGACGACGCCGACTACGCGATCTACGAGATGGGCGCCGGCAAGCCGGGCGACATCGCCTATCTCACCGACATCGCGCCGCCCCAGGTCTCGCTGGTCAACAACATCGCCGCTGCGCACCTGGAGCGCATGGGCAGTCTGCTCGGCGTGGCGCAGACCAAGGGCGCGATCTACACCGCGCTGCCGGCCGACGGCACCGCGGTGATCAATGCCGACGACGCCTTCGGCCTGTGGTTCGAGCAGCGCCTGGCGACCGGCGAGGCGCGGCCGCAGGTGCTGCGCTTCGGCCTGCAGCCGGGCGCCGAGGTCGGTGCCGCGCAGATCCGCATGGCCGCCGACCGTACCCAGTTCGTGCTGACCACCC
>NZ_AQOJ01000974.1:0-2489 GCF_000364685.1 Xanthomonas sp. SHU 166 | reverse complement strand
TGGCGCCCGCGGCCAAGCCCGCCGCGGCGCCGCCGCCGGCCCCGAAACACGATGACGACGACGACAAGACGCCGCTGCCGTTGATCCCGGCGCCGGCCAAGGCCGAGCGCGACGGCGGCACCCTGACCATCGGCACCGGCGCCGTGCTGTCGGTGCCGCTCGACGATGCCGGCGCGCAGCGCGTGGCGCAGCAACTGTCGCAATTGCTGAGCAAGACCCGCGGCCTGTCGCTGGAGGTGCGTGCGGAGACCATCCCCGCCGACGGCAGCATCCGCCTGCAGCTCAACCCCAACACCGAGGTCGCGCAGGCCGAGGGCTACACGCTGGACGTGGACCCGCGCACCATGCTGATCCAGGCGCGCGAGGAGCGCGGCCTGTTCTACGGCGCGATCAGCGCCTGGCAGTTGATGACCCCGGACGCCGGCAAGGGCGAGGTGGACGTGCCGCAGGTGCACATCCGCGACTGGCCGCGCTTCGGCTGGCGCGGCGTGCTGCTCGACGTGGCGCGGCACTTCCACAGCCCCGACACGGTCAAGCGCCTGCTCGACGCGATGGCCCAGCACAAGCTCAACGTGCTGCACCTGCACCTGACCGACGACCAGGGCTGGCGCATCGAGATCAAGCGCTATCCCAAGCTCACCGAGATCGGCGCCTGGCGCACCCCGCCCGGCGCGGGCACCCACGGCCTGCCCGATCGCTACGGCGGCTTCTACACCCAGGACCAGATCCGCGACCTGGTGGCCTACGCCGCCGAACGCCACATCGCCATCGTGCCGGAGCTGGACATGCCCGGGCACGCGCAGGCGGCGGTGGCGGCGTATCCGGAACTGGTCGGGGTGACCCGGCAGCGGCCCAAGGTGTCGGTGGACTGGGGCGTCAATCCCTACCTGTTCAACACCAACGACAAGAGCATGACCTTCATCCGCGGCGTGCTGGATGAAGTGCTGCAGCTGTTCCCCTCGCCCTACATCCACATCGGCGGCGACGAAGCGGTCAAGGACCAGTGGGAACGCTCGCCGGCGGTGCGCGCGCAGATGCGCAAGCTCGGCATCAAGGACGCGCACGCGCTGCAGGGCTGGTTCAACCAGCAGCTGGCCGACTACCTGACCCAGCACCAGCGGCGCCTGATCGGCTGGGACGAGATCCTGGAAGGCGGGTTGCCCGCGAGTGCCTCGGTGATGTCCTGGCGCGGCGTGGACGGCGCGGTCGCCGCCGCCAAGCAAGGCCACGACGTGGTGCTGGCACCGGCCGGCTGGATGTACCTGGACAACCTGCAGAGCGCACGCAACGACGAGCCCAACGGCCGCCTGGCCACGCTGCCGCTGCAGAAGGTCTATGGCTTCGACCCGGTGCCGGCGGCGCTCAGCCCCGAGGAGAGCAAGCACGTGCTCGGCGTGCAGGCGGCGCTGTGGAGCGAGTACATCCCCTCCACCTGGCATATCGACCATGCGCTGTTCCCGCGACTGAGCGCGGTGGCCGAGGCCGGTTGGTCGCCGATGGCCGCGCGCGACTGGAACGGCTTCCTGCAGCGCATGCCGGCGCAGCTGGACCGCTACCGCCTGCAGGGCATCGCCTACGGCGACGGCGCCTTCGCTCCGGACATCGCCGTGCAGGGCGGCGACAACGCCGCGCTGGACAGCGGGAAGGCCACCGTGGTGCTGGGCAACCAGGCCAAGTTCGGCAGCTTCCGCTACACCACCGACGGCAGCGAGCCCAAGGCCGATTCGCCGCGCTACACCGCGCCGTTCGCGGTGACCCTGCCGGTCACCGTGCGCGCGGCCACCTTCGCCGACGACGGCCGTCTGCTGGCCGCGCCGCGCAGCCGCATCCTCGACCGCGCCAACCTGCTCAGCCGCGACACCCAGGGCCTGGCCTCGTGCGAAGGCGGCGAGCTGGGCCTGCGCGTGCCGCTGCTGCCGGACCTGGCCGACCAGGACACGCCGGTGTTCAACATCGACCTGTTCACCAGCTGCTGGCGCTACGCCGACGCGCGGCTGGACGGCATCGACCGCATCCGCATCGACGCCGCCCGCCTGGCGCGCAACTACGGGCTGGCGCACGACCAGGCCAAGGTCAAGCGCTACCCGGCGCACAGCCCGCGCGGCGAGTTCGAAGTGCGGCTGGGCGACTGCAAGGGCAAGCTGCTGGCGCGGCTGCCGCTGCCGGCCGGCAAGACCCTGGGCGACCAGTTCGCGCTGGAAGCGCGTCTGCCCAAGCAGACCGGCGTACACGACCTGTGCCTGCGCTCCACCGCGCCCATCGCCGGCCCGTACTACGCCATCGGCGCCGTCCATCTGATCGACACCGCAGCGCAGGCGCCCCCCGCCGCCGCGCACTGACCACGGAGACCCTCGCATGACCCAGCCGCCCCGCCGCCCCCGTTCCGCGTCGCGCACGCGCCTTCCTGCCCGCCTCGGGCTGCTGCTGGCGCTGGCCTTGCCGGCGCTGGGCCAGGCGGCGGCGCCGGCGACGCTGTCGCTGCAACAGGG
>NZ_AQOJ01000973.1:0-7231 GCF_000364685.1 Xanthomonas sp. SHU 166 | reverse complement strand
TGGCTGCCGGCGCAGGTGCCGGGCACGGTGCAGACCGACCTGATCGCCGCCGGGGTGGTGCCCGATCCGTTCTATCGCGACAACGAAGCGCAGATCCAGTGGGCCGGGCTCAGCGACTGGCAGTACCAGACCCATTTCCAGGTCGATGCGGCCCTGCTGGCGCGCCCGCACCTGGAACTGGTGTTCGACGGGCTGGACACCTTCGCCGAGGTCTACCTCAACGGCAAGAAACTGCTCGCCGCCGACAACATGTTCCGGCAGTGGCGGGTCGACGCCAAACCGCTGCTCAAGCGCGGCGACAACGTGCTGGAAGTGCGCATCGCCTCGCCGATCAAGAAGATCCAGCCGTGGCTGTCCAAGCAGCCCTACGCGCTGCCCGGCGCCTACGATTCGGCGTTCGGCGACGAGCCGGTGGCGCGGCACAGCTCCACCTACGTGCGCAAGGCGCCGTACAACTTCGGCTGGGATTGGGGCCCGCGCATCGTCACCGCCGGCATCTGGCAGGGCGTGCGCCTGGAAGCCTGGGACGCGCTGCGCGTGGACGGCCTGCGCATCGCCCAGCAGCGCGTCGACGCCGACGCGGCGCAGCTGCTGGCGCAGCTGCAGGTACAGGCCGGCCGCAGCGGCGAGGTGCAGCTGGACCTGGACGTGCTCGGCCCCGACGGCCAGCGCGTCGGCCAGTTCAGCCAGCGCGCGGTCGTCGATCCAGGTGCCAACACCCTGACCGTGCCGGTACGCATCGCCAAGCCGCAGCGCTGGTTCCCGGCCGGCTACGGCCGCCAGGATCTGTACACGTTCAAGGCGCAGCTGCGCGATGCCGCGGGCGAGCGCTTCGAGGCGCAGCGCGTCACCGGCCTGCGCAGCGTCGAGTTGCGCCGCGAGAAGGACCAGTGGGGCAAGAGCTTCGCCCTCGTGGTCAACGGCATCCCAGTGTTCGCCAAGGGCGCCAACCTAATTCCGTTCGACAGCTTCCCCACCCGCGTCGACGCCGTGCGCATGCGCGGCTTCCTGCAGTCCGCACGCGACGCCAACATGAACATGCTGCGCATGTGGGGCGGCGGCCATTACCAGCCGGACAGCTTCTACGAAGACGCCGACCGCCTGGGCATCATGATCTGGCAGGACTTCATGTTCGGCGGCGCCATCCCGCCCTACGACGTCGCCTTCCGCGAGAACACCCGCGCCGAGGCCGAGGAGCAGGTGCGGCGCCTGGGCGACCATCCCAGCATCGTCATCTGGTGCGGCAACAACGAGGTGCAGACCGGCTGGGAGAACTGGGGCGACCGGGTCAAGTTCAAGCAGTCGATCGACCCGGAAGAGCGTGAGCGCATCGTCCGCGGCATGACCACACTGTTCGGCACGGTGCTGCGCGAGGCGGTGCAGAAGTACGACAGCGACACCCCGTACTGGGCGACCTCGCCGGGTACCGATTTCGACGGCGCCGCCGACCAGCCCGACGACGGCGACATGCACTACTGGAAGGTCTGGGGCGGCCCGGCGCTGCCGGTCACCGAGTACCTCAACGTGACCCCGCGCTTCATGTCCGAATACGGCCTGCAGTCGTTCCCCGAGATGCGCACCATCCGCGCCTTCGCCGAACCCGGCGACCTGCAGCCGGAATCGCCGGTGATGCGCGCGCACCAGAAGTTCGACAAGGGCAACGGCAACCAGCGCCTGCTGCTGTACATCCGCCGTGCGTTCGGCGAACCCAAGGACTTCGCCAGCTTCGTCTACCTGAGCCAGATCATGCAGGCCGAGGGCATCACCCTGGCCGCCGAACACCTGCGCGCCTCGCGGCCGCAATCGATGGGCTCGCTGTACTGGCAGCTCAACGACGTGTGGCCCGGCGCGTCGTGGTCGAGCCTGGACTACTTCGGCCGCTGGAAGGCGCTGCAGTACCATGCGCGCCGCTTCTACGCGCCGGAACTGATCGCCGCACTGCGCGACGACAAGGGCCAGACCACCGTGTCGCTGGTCTCCGACCGCACCACGCCGCTGGCCGCGCGCTGGCGCATGCGGGTGATGGACCTGTCCGGCAAGGTGCTGAGCAAGACCGAGAAGCCGGTGACGCTGGCGCCGCTGTCCAGCGTGCGCGTAGGCAGCTTCAGCGATGCGCAGTTGCTGCGCCGCGCCGATCCGCGCCGCAGCGTGGCGGTGTTCGAGCTGCTCGACGGCGAGCGCGTGCTGTCGCGCACCCTGGTGTACTTCGACGCGGCCAAGCGCCTGCAGTGGCCGCAGGCCGACATCCGCAGCGAGCTGCGCGCCGATGGCGACGGCTACGCGCTGACCCTGAGCAGCGCCACGCTTGCGGCGCAGGTGTGGCTGAGCTTCGGCGACCTCGACGTGACCCTGTCCGACAACGCCTTCGACCTGCTGCCGGGCGAGCCGCTGACCGTGCGCGTGCACAGCAGCGCCACCCTGGAGCAGGTGCGCGCGGCGCTGCAGGTGCGCGATCTGGGCGGAACGATGGCCGGCGCGCCGGCCGAACCGGCGGAGGCGAAGTGATGGGCAAGCCGATGTCGCAGGCGGGCGTCACCTTGTGGGAGGGACTTCAATCCCGACGGGGCGTTACCGGTAAAGCGTCGGGACGAAAGTCCCTCCCACAAAAGCGCCTCTATCTGGCGCTGTGCGCGATCGGCCTGCTCGCCGCCCCGCTCGCCCACGCCGACGAGGCCGAGGACCGCGCCGCCGCGCTGGTGGCGAAGATGACCCGCGCCGAGAAGATCGCGCAGGCGATGAACGCTGCGCCGGCGATCCCGCGCCTGGGCGTACCCGCCTACGAGTGGTGGAGCGAGGGCCTGCACGGCATCGCCCGCAACGGCGAAGCCACGGTGTTCCCGCAGGCGATCGGCCTGGCCGCGACCTGGAACGCCGAACTGCTGCACGACGTCGGCACCGTCACCTCCACCGAGGCGCGGGCCAAGTTCAATCTCGCCGGCGGCCCCGGCAAGGACCATCCGCGCTACGCCGGGCTGACCATCTGGTCGCCCAACATCAACATCTTCCGCGACCCGCGCTGGGGCCGCGGCATGGAGACCTACGGCGAGGATCCCTACCTCACCGGACGGCTCGCGGTCGGCTTCATCCACGGCCTGCAGGGCGACGATCCGGCGCATCCGCGCACCATCGCCACGCCCAAGCACCTGGCCGTGCACAGCGGGCCGGAACCGGGCCGCCACGGTTTCGACGTGGACGTGTCGCCGCACGATTTCGAGGCGACCTATTCGCCGGCGTTCCGCGCCGCCATCGTCGACGGCCAGGCCGGCTCGGTGATGTGCGCGTACAACTCCCTGCACGGCACGCCCGCCTGCGCCGCCGACTGGCTGCTCGACGGCCGCGTGCGCGGCGACTGGGGCTTCAAGGGCTTCGTGGTGTCCGATTGCGATGCGATCGACGACATGACCCAGTTCCACTACTACCGCCCCGACAACGCCGGCTCGTCCGCGGCCGCGCTCAAGGCCGGGCACGATCTGAATTGCGGCACCGCCTACCGCGACCTCGGCATCGCCTTCGACCGCGGCGAAGCCGACGAAGCCCTGCTCGACCGCTCGCTGGTGCGCCTGTTCGCCGCGCGCTACCGGCTCGGCGAACTGCAGCCGCAGCGCAACGACCCGTATGCGCGGCTGGGCGCCAGGGACATCGACAGCGCCGCGCACCGCGCACTGGCGCTGCAGGCCGCGCAGCAATCGCTGGTGCTGCTGAAGAACGCCGACGCCACCCTGCCGCTGCGCCCGGGCCTGCGCCTGGCCGTGCTCGGCCCCAACGCCGACGCGCTGGCCGCGCTGGAAGCCAATTACCAGGGCACCTCGGTGCAGCCGGTGACGCCGCTGCAAGGGCTGCGCACGCGCTTCGGCGCCGCCCAGGTCGCCTATGCGCAGGGCGCGCCGCTGGCCGCCGGCGTGCCCGGCATGATCCCCGAGACCGCCCTGCGCAGCGACGGCAAGCCCGGGCTGCGCGGCGAGTACTTCGACAACCTGGACCTGGCCGGCACACCGCGCGTGCAGCGCCAGGACCGCGTGGTCGGCTTCAACTGGGACCACGTGGCCCCGGCCAAGGGCGTGGACAAGGACCGCTACTCGGTGCGCTGGAGCGGCGAACTGCTGCCGCCGGGCCCGGGCGACTACACCCTGGCGGTACGCGTGGCGCGCTGCTTCGATTGCGCCGGCCACGACCCGGTGCGCCTGTACATCGACGACCAGCTGGTGGTGGCCGGCAACGCCGAGGACAAGCACGTGCCGGCCGGCATGCACAACGCCGACGGCCGCAACGTCGAGACCGTGCTGCATTTCGACGACGCGCGGCCGCGGCGCATCCGCCTGGAGCTGGAACACCGCGGCCAGGACCAGGGCCTGCGCCTGGAGTGGCTGGCGCCGCCGGCGCTGCAGTTGGCCGAAGCCGAACGCGCGGTGGCGCAGGCCGACGCAGTAGTGGCCTTCGTCGGCCTGTCGCCGGACGTGGAAGGCGAGGAACTGCGCATCGACGTGCCCGGCTTCGACGGCGGCGACCGCAACGACCTGGCCCTGCCGGCGGCGCAGCAGGCGCTGCTGGAACGGGCCAAGGCAAGTGGCAAGCCGCTGGTGGTGGTGCTGATGAGCGGCAGCGCGGTGGCGTTGAACTGGGCCAAGCAGCATGCCGACGCGATCATCGCCGCCTGGTATCCGGGCCAGTCCGGCGGCACCGCCATCGCCCAGGCGCTGGCCGGCGACATCAACCCCGGCGGGCGCCTGCCGGTGACCTTCTACCGCTCGACCAAGGACCTGCCGCCCTACGTCAGCTACGACATGAAGGGCCGCACGTATCGCTACTTCAAGGGCGAGCCGCTGTTCCCGTTCGGCTACGGGCTGAGCTACACCCAGTTCGCCTACGACGCGCCGCAGCTGTCGACCGCGACGCTGCAGGCCGGCCAGCCGCTGCAGGTGAGCACCACCGTGCGCAACACCGGCGCACGCGCCGGCGACGAGGTGGTGCAGGTCTACCTGCAGTACCCGCAGCGCGCGCAGTCGCCGCTGCGCAGCCTGGTCGGCTTCCAGCGCGTGCACCTGCAACCGGGCGAGGCGCGCACGCTGAGCTTCGCATTGGACGCGCGCCAGCTCAGCGACGTCGACCGCAGCGGCCAGCGCGCGGTCGAGGCCGGCGACTACCGCCTGTTCGTCGGCGGCGGCCAGCCCGGTACCGGCGCCCCCGGCGAGGACGCGGCGTTCTCGATCAGCGGGCGCATGGCCCTGCCGAAGTGAGCGACGGGGCCGCCCACGGCCCCTGTCTACGAAATGCGCCAGCGCATGCGGCGGTGCAGCGTAACGGCCCGGCGCGCTGCCGCCGCCGGGCGCCATCCCCCCACGTTCCAGCGCCTTGCTAATTTATTTTTCACGACCTATTGACAGTCTTCCGGGACAGAGGTATCGATAACACGTCGGTGCCACGCATCGACGATGCCAGACGCGCCGAACGCCGCAGCACTTGCGGCGTTTTCCAGGGCAGTTCCAGGGGTGATGTGCCATGTCATGCAGTCGTCGCAGCCAGGATCGATGCCTCGCCGGAGTTCCGGCGCCCTGCCTGTCGTCCGCGTTCCGCGCGGGCACGCATGGGGGCCGCTGCGCATGACCCGTCGCTACAAGCTGAGCGCGCTGCGTTCGCGCTCCAAGTGCATCGCCGGCTACTCGCCGCCACGCCACTGATCGCCGTTTAACGGTCCGCCCAGCCGGCAGACGCCTCGCGTCGGTCGCCGTTCGCTCTGTCCTGTTCGCACGCCCTCCGGCGTGCGGTTCGAGCGCGCGCGCCTTCCGTCCACCGTGTCTGCCTTCCAGGAACGCAGCGGCGCGTCGCCTTCGGCGCGTGCCCGCACCGATCACGATCAGCGAGGTGTCACGTGGCAACCCATCCCCATTGCAAGCGCAAGGCGCTGTGCGCCGCCATCCTGGCCATCACCGGCCTTGCCGCCGCCGCACCGGCGCTGGCCGGCACCGTGCAGGGCGAACTCAAGGAGCGCAGCAGCGGCAAGCCCGCCGCCCACGCCAAGGTCGCCATCGCCGGCACCGCGCTCAGCGCCGTCACCGATGCCCAGGGCCGCTTCGTCATCGCCGACGTGCCGGCCGGGCAGTACGCACTGCAACTGGACTACCCCGGTTTCAGCGCGCCGGAAACCACCGTACAGGTCGCCGACAGCGGCGCCGCCACGGTGTCGATCGCGCTGGACGAGGCCAAGCAATTGCAGACGATCAGCGTGGCGGCCAACCGCTACGACGCCAGCACGCTGAAGATGAATTCCTCGAACACGGTGGACGTGCTGTCGGCCAACGATCTCGAGCACACCGCCGTGCACAACGTCGCCGAGGCGCTGGGCCTGATCGCCGGCATCAACATCACCTACAGCGGCTCGGGCTACTTCGGCGGCGTCGACGGCGCCGCGCGCGGCGAAGGCATGTTCGCCTCGGTGCGCGGCCTGCCCTCCGAGTACAACGTCAACCTGATCGACGGCGTCACCGTCGCCCAGGGCATGCCGTACAGCCGCAGCGTGCAGTTGAGCCTGCTGCCGCCTTCCGGCCTGCAGACCATCGTCGCCAACAAGACCTCCACCGCCGACATGGACGGCGACGCGATCGGCGGCACCCTGGATTTCCGCACGCCCACCGCCTACGACTACAAGGACGCCACCAGCGGCAGCGTCACCGTCAGCGGCCGCGTCGAGAGCCGGGCACGCGACTACGGCGGCGACGGCCTCGGCGGCGGCCTGGCCGGCGAGTTCCAGCACAAGTTCGGCGACGAGCAGCAGTTCGGCTTCTACGCCAGCGCCTACTACGACTACCGCACCTCGACCAACAGCGAGGTGGCCGCGGCCACCAGCGCGCTCAACGACGGCTCCTGGAAATTCCTGCACGCCAATGCCGACGGCAGCAATGCCGCCGGCTACGCGCCGCAGGACAACCTGACCAGCACCGGCATGAACGTCGGCGTGGTCGCCGGCTGGGAGCGCCGCTACGGCGGCAACGCCGCCTTCGACTGGAACGTGGACGACACCCTGTCGGTGTACGCACGCGCCACCTACGCCTACGCCAAGACCGACCAGGGCACCACCTTCGTGCAGTTGCTGCCGCAGGACGTCAGCTTCGTGCCCACCGCCACGCCCGGCGTGTATTCGCCCAACATCAACCGCATCGCCGCGCGCTTCTGGTACGAGACCAACCCGGAAATCGCCGACCTGGCCACCTTCCAGGTGGGCGCGCGCAAGACCGCC
>NZ_AQOJ01000972.1:0-8087 GCF_000364685.1 Xanthomonas sp. SHU 166 | reverse complement strand
AACTGGACGCTGTCGCCGAACCTGTTCTACAGCTTCGGCGACAACGACCGCCCCGACCACATCGAGATCGACGGGCGCGAGGACAAGTTCAGCCAGGCCAATTTCGCCTACTCCGGCAGCAGCCTGATGCGCTACGGCAGCGGCGCCTTCCCCTCCCCGCAGCTGACCCCGGCGCTGCTGGCGCAGGTCAACAACATCCCCTCGCTGTACGCCAGCAGCTACGGCGAATCGACCAAGATCTACTCCGGGCAGAAGAAGGGCGGCGCCAAGTTCGACGCGCGCTACGACTTCGCCGACGGCGCGCTGACCGCGCTGCAGTTCGGCGTGAAGTACAGCAAGAGCAGCCGCCACTACAGCAACCGCGACTGGTGGACCGGCCCGGTGCCCGACACCAGCACGCTCGGCGACCTGGGCATCTTCAACGGCGGCTACGCGGCGATCTTCCCCGGCAAGTACCACTGGGCCACGCCGCGTGTCAGCGAAGGCGCGGTGGCGCAGGTCATCGCCAACCACCTCACCGATGACGACCTGGATACCTGCGGCAGCGCGTTCTACGTCAACAACTGGAACTGCAACACGATGCGCGGCACCGAGGCGGTCAGCGCCGCGTACGCGATGGCGACCTTCTCCTTCGGCAGTCTGGAGGTGGTGCCCGGCGTGCGCTTCGAGCACACCAGCATCCACAACACCTTCTGGACCACGCCCACCGACAGCGACGGCAACCAGCAGGTCGGCTATTTCGCCGCCAACAGCACGCACTACGACCAGCCGCTGCCGAGCGTGTTCCTGACCTGGCGCCCGGACAGCGCCACCACTTACCGCGCCGCGCTGTGGACCAGCTATACGCGGCCGGCATTCGTGCAGTTGGGCGGCGGCAGCCAGATCAACATCTCCAACGGCATCACCACCATCAGCCAGGGCAACCCGGACCTGAAAGCGATCACCTCGACCAACCTGGACCTGTCCGGCGAGTGGGCGACCGACCATGGCGGGTTCTTCTCGGTGGCCGGCTTCTACAAGCGCCTGCACCACTACATCTACGATGCGGGTTCCGGCCAGGCCAATTCGGGCACCAGCGGCAGCGGCACGGTGTTCTACCAGATGCCGACCAACGGCGGCGACGGCCGCGTCTATGGTGTGGAGGTCAGCGCACGGCAGCGCTTCCAGGATCTGCCGGCGCCGTTCGACGGGCTGGGCGTCAGCGCCAATGCCACGCGCCAGCATGCGCACGCGGATCTGGGCATGGTCGGCTTCGAGGACGAGCAGATGCAGTCGGCGCCGAATGCGATGGCCAATCTGGAGCTGTTCTACGAGCGCTCGAAGTTCTCGGTGAACCTGAGCTATCACTTCAGCAGTTCGTATCTGCTGAACTACGATTTCCTGCACCAGAACGCGCCGTGGGACGATCTATGGGCGCGGCCGACGCGGCGGGTGGATCTGCATGCGGGCTATCGGTTCGACAACGGGGTGAATGTGGATCTGTCGATCTCCAATCTCACCAAGGAATACAGTTACTGGGGCCATGTGGGCCGGCACAATCTGGCGGTGTCGGACATCGTGGATGCCGGCATGATGACGTTATTGACCGTCAAGTACGCGTTCTAGGGCGCGGCGGCGTGCGCACTGGGATGCCATGGCGGAGCGTTGCCAGGGTCTCTGCGGGAGCTTCTTCAGTCCCGACGGGACTTATCGACTTCGCCTTGGCCACGCTTTTTGTGGGAGGGACTTCAGTCCCGACGGGCTTTACCGACGCTGCTTGGATCATGCGATCTCAGCAGCTCATACTAGCGGCACACACCGCCGCTCTTGTAGGAGCGGCTTCAGCCGCGACAGGCCCTACCGAAACAGCCTGGACTATGGCTCTTGTGGGAGGGACTTCAGTCCCGACGGGCTTTACCGGTACTGCTTGGGCAGACAAGCAAAAGCAAAAGCTTTCGCCTGGCGGCGAGTCACTTTTCTTTGCTTGTGCAAAGAAAAGTAACCAAAAGAAAGCACACCCCGCCTTCGCGCCCGCTACGCGGGTCCGCTCCGCTAGCGGGATTTTCGGACGGGGCATCCTGCCCCGACCGAAAACGGCGCACGTCCTTGTGCGCCGCCCCCCTGCGGGGGGTTTGACCCGCCAGCTCCGCCGCTGCGGAGGGGACCCGGGAAGAGCAAAAGCTGAAGAGCAACAGCAACAGCAACAGCAACAGCAAGGTCAGCATCAGCAATACGAAGTTAATTCGTGGATCGACACCGTCGATGTAGTTGGTGTCACAACGCCCGGCTTTGTTTCCTGCATCCAACACCCTTCTTCTTCCTTCGGGACTCCGGCCGCAGCTGAGGGCCGCCAAACCTCCTGGAGCGCGCAATGAAACGCCGCGCCTTCTGTCGGTTCGGGTTGTTGGCGCCGTTGGGGTTGGCGGCGATGCCGATGCTGCGCGCGGCGGTGCCGGCATCAGCGCCGGTGCCGGACGGGAGACCCCACACGTTCGGTTTCGCCCAGGGCCGCTTCACGCTGGACGGGAAACCCTGGCAGATCCGTAGTGGCGAACTGCATCCGCTGCGGATCGCGAAGGCGGATTGGTTGCATCGGATTCGCATGGCCAAGGCGATGGGGCTGAATACCATCGCGCTGTATCTGATGTGGAATGCGCTGGAAACGGCGCCTGGGCAGTTTGACCTGGACAGCGGCGAGCGCGATTTCGTCGGCTTCATCCGGCTGTGCCAGCAGGAGGGGTTGTGGGTGTATCTGCGCCCGGGTCCGTATGTGTGCGCGGAATGGACGCTGGGCGGGTTGCCGCCGTATCTGCTGCGCGAGGCGAACATCTGTCTGCGCGATCGCCACGATGCGCGCTACATGGCCGCGGTGGAGCGCTACATCGGGGCGATCGCGCCGCGCATCGCGCCGTTGATGGCCAGTGCTGGGGGGCCGGTGCTGATGCTGCAGATCGAGAACGAATACTCGATGCACGGCAGCGACGTCGGCTATCTGCAGGCGCTGGCCACGCTGTGGCGGGGGCATGGGGTCGACGGGCCGTTCTCGCTGGCCGAAGGGCTCAAGGATCTGCGGCGGCGCCAGGCCATGTTGCCCGGCGCCGCGCTAGGCCTCGATGGTCCCGATCTGCACGATCTGCAGGCGGCCACGGCCTTCGCCGGGCAGGCGCCGGTGTGGGTGTCCGAGGGCTACCCCGGCTGGCTCACGCATTGGGGCGAGGCGCAGTTCGCGCGCCGCGACTATGCGCCGCTGCTGCGCCGCATCGCCGCCGCCGGCTATTCGTTCAATCTGTACGTGGTGCACGGCGGCACCAACTTCGGCCTCAGTGCCGGGGCCAATGCCGAGGACGACGGCTCGCAGTTCCAGCCGGCGCTGACCAGCTACGACTATGGCGCGCCGATCGACGAAGCCGGCCGTGCGACGCCGGCCTATTTCACGCTGCGCAGGATCATCGCCGCGCAAGCCGACACGCCACCGCCGCCGCTACCGGCCGCACCGCGGCGCGCGCACTTCGACGCGGTGCAGGCCAGACCCGTGGCCGCACTGTGGGACAACCTCGGCCCTGCGCTGCAGACCGACACCCCCATCGACAACCAGCGCCTGCTGGGCCAGGACCAGGGCCTGGTGCTGTATCGGCGCCGGATCGGCGCGGGCCAGTCGCTGCACCTGGGGCAGGTCCACGACTACGCGGTGGTGCATCTGGACGGGCGCGAACTCGACCACGTGTCGCGGGTGCGGCATCCGCGTCTGCACAGCGCGCTGCAGTTGCGCCTGCCCGATGCAGCACAGGACACGCGCGAGCTGGAGGTGCTGGTCGACAGTTTCGGCCACATCAACTTTGGCCCGGCGCTGGGCGATCGCAAGGGGCTGCTCGGTCCGGTGCGGCTCGATGGCCAGGACCTGCGCGGTTGGGAGGTGCGCGGGCTGGCGCTGGACACAGACCCGACGCCGTCGCTGCGCCCACTGCAGGCACCGCCGCAGCGCCCGGGCCTGTTCTTCGCCACCGAGTTCACCCTCGACCAGCCCGGCGACGTGCACCTGGACATGCGCGATTGGCGCAAGGGCTATCTGTGGGTCAACGGGCGCCTGCTCGGCCGCTATTGGGACATCGGCCCGCAGCAATGCCTGTATTGCCCGGGTGCCTGGCTGCGCGCCGGCGCCAACCAGGTGCTGATCCTCGATCTGCATCGGCTGCAGCCGGGCCTGGTGCGCTGCGCCGACGGTCTCGTCCCCACGCCAGCCACGCAGCCCGTCGCATCCCTTCCCTCCCCACAGGATCGCGCATGCACATGACATCGCTCGCCGCACCCGTCGCGTCCTCCCCGTCCGCCGCGGACCAGGGCGCGCCGCCGCGCACGCTGGGGTTCTGGAGCGCGCTGTCGGCCAACCTGCTCAACATGATCGGGATCGGCCCGTTCATCACCATCCCGCTGGCGCTGTCGGCGCTGGCCGGGCCGGCGGTGCTGCTGGGCTGGGTGGTGGGCGCGCTGCTTTGCCTGTGCGACGGCCTGGTGTGGGCCGAACTCGGCTCGGCGATCCCGCGCTCGGGCGGGCCGTACCACTACCTGCGCGAGGCCTATGGCCGCGACCGCGCCGGGCGCCTGTTCGGCTTCCTGTACCTATGGCAGACGCTGCTGACCGCGCCGCTGTCGGTGGCCGCGGCCGCGGTCGGCTGCGCGCAGTACCTGGCCTACCTGATGCCCGGGCTGAGCCATACCGCGCTCACCGGCATCGCCATGGCGCTGTGCCTGTTCAACACCGCGCTGCTGTATCGGCAGGTGCGCTCGGTGCAGGTGCTGTCGCTGCTGGTCAGTGCGGTGGTGATCGCCGCCTGCGTGTGGATCGTGCTCAGCGGCGCGCTGCATTTCGACATGGCGCTGGCGCGCGAGTTCCTGCAGGCGCGGCCGGCGTCGCCGCACGGCTTCTGGCTGGGCTTCGGCGCGGTGGCGCTGATCGCGGTGTACGACTACGGCGGCTACAACAACGTGTGCATGCTCGGCGGCGAGATCCGCAAGCCGCGCCGCACGATTCCGCGTGCGGTGCTGTGGTCGATCCCGATCGTGGCAGTGCTGTACCTGGGCTTGAACGTGACCCTGCTCGGCGTGCTGCCGTGGCAACAGGCGGCGCAGTCCAAGGCGGTGGTGGCCGACTTCATGCAGGCCATCTACGGCCCGGTGGGCAGCACCGTGGCGGTGGCGCTGATCGTGCTCGCCAGTTGGGGCTCGGCGCTGGTGGTGCTGCTGGGCTATTCGCGGGTGCCGTATGCGGCCGCGGCGGCCGGCCAGTTCTTCGGCGTGTTCGCACGGCTGCATCCGCGTGGGCGTTTTCCCACCGTGTCGCTGCTGTTCGTCGGCATCACCTCGGCGCTGGCCTGTCCGCTGTCGCTGGACGACCTGATCGCCACGCTGATGATCATCCAGATCCTGTTCCAGTTCCTGGCGCAATGCCTGGCGGTGGTGCTGCTGCGGCGGCAGCCGCGGCACCGCGCCCGCTTCGCCATGCCGCTGTATCCGTGGCCGCTGCTGATCAGCGTCTGCGGCTGGCTGGCGCTGCTGGCCACCAGCCCGCTGCCACGGCTGCTGGCGGCGATGCTGGCGCTGTGCGCGGGCACCGCGCTCTATCTCATCCAGGCCAAACGCGAGGCAGCATGGCCCTTCCAGCAATGAAAACCCACGACGTCGCGGTGGTCGGCGAGGTCTATCTCGACCACATCTTCAGCGGCTTCGTCACCTGGCCCGGGCCGGGCGAGGAAGCGATGGCGCGGCATTACCATCGCGACCTCGGCGGCGGCACCGTCAACACCGCCTGCGGGCTGGCGCGGCTCGGACGCAAGGTCACGCTGATCGGCGCGATCGGCGCCGGCGACCGCGACTGGTTCGCGCAGCGCCTGGGCGCGTTCGGCGTCGGCACCGAGGGCCTGATCGACCACCCCGCCGGCACCGGCGTCACCGCCAGCGTGTCGCTGCACGACGACCGCTCGTTCTTCACCTATCCCGGCGCCAATGCCGCGCTGGAACCGCTGTTGGGCAGCGCGGCTGTGCTGGAGGCGATGTGCGCCGCGCGCCATGTGCACTTCGCGCTGCCGCTGCCGGCGACGCTGGCGCGCACGCTGCTGCCGGCGTTGCGCGCAGCCGGTTGCAGCACTTCGCTGGACGTCGGCTTCAACCCGGCGTGGCTGGCCGATCCGGACAACCACGCCACCTGCCGCGCGGTCGATCACTTCCTGCCCAACCAGAAAGAGGCCGCGCTGGCCGGCTGCGCGGGCGACGACGCCGCGTCCTGCGCCGCCTGGGCGCAGGCGCTGGGGCTGGCGCAGGTCACGATCAAACTCGGCGGCGCCGGCGCCTGCGTGGTGGATGCCGCCGGCGCGCGACGGGTCGCCGCGCCCGTCGTCGCCGTGCAGGACACCACCGGCGCTGGCGACGCCTTCGATGCCGGCTTCATCGATGCGCTGCTGGACCACCTTTCCCTCGATGCCTGCGCGCAGCGCGGCTGCCTGTGCGGCGCCGCCTGCTGCACCGCGCTCGGCGCGCTCGACGGCCTTCCCGATCCCCCACGTCTCAGGAGTCTCCATGAGCAGTTCCTTTCCCAACCGTAAGCTCGCCCTGATCGGCGGCGGCGGCGTGCGCGCGCCGCTGGTGGTGTACGGCGTCAACGATGCCGCCGAAGCGCTCGGTGCGCGCGAGATCGTGCTCTACGATCCCGACCAGGAGCGGCTGGCGCTGATGGTTGCGCTGGGCCGCGCCGTGGTCGCCGAGTTCGGCGGCGAGCTGCAGGTCAACGCGGCCAGTTCGGCGGAAGCGGCGATCGACGGCGCGCACTTCGTGCTCAACAGCATCCGCATCGGCGGCATCCACCAGCGCGCCACCGACGAGCACACCATCATCCGCCACGGCTACGCCGGGCAGGAAACCACCGGCCCCGGCGGCGTCGCCAAGGCGCTGCGCACGGTGCCGGTGGCGATCGAACAGGCGCGGATGGTGGAGCGGCTCAGCCCCGACGCCTGGCTGGTCAGCTTCACCAACCCGGCCGGGCTGATCACCCAGGCCATCAGCCGCCACACCCGCGCACGCGTGGTCGGCATCTGCGACACGCCGGTGGAGCTGTTCCACAACATCGCCCGCGCGCTCGGCGAGCCGCCCGCGGACGTGGACTGCGAGTACGTCGGCCTCAACCACTTGGGCTGGATCCGCGCAGTGCGCGTGCGCGGCGTGGACGTGCTCGACCGCATCCTGGCCGACGACGCGATCCTGCGCCAGCTGTACCTGGCGCCGCTGTTCGACTTCGACATGCTGCGCACGCTGCGGCTGATCCCCACCGAATACCTGTACTTCTACTACGAGCGCAGTCGCGCCCTGGAGAACCAGCGCGCCAGCGGCGCCAGCCGCGGCAGCGAGATCGAACGGCTCAACCACACCCTGATCGCCGACCTGCGCAGCCGCCTCAACGCCGGCGACGGCAGCGGCGCGGTGCAGACCTACGCCGCCTACCTGCAGCAGCGCTCCGGCTCGTACATGCGGCTGGAGGCCGAGGCCGGCTCGGCCTTCGCCGACGACCTCGCGCCGCAGCCGGACCCGTTCCGCGCCAGCACCGGCTACCACCGCATCGCCGTGGACGTGATGAGTTCACTGACCGGCGCGCTGCCGGGGCGGCACGTGGTCAACGTGCGCAACCAGGGCTGCATGCCGGAACTGGCCGACGACGACATCGTCGAGATCTCCTCCACCATCGAGCGCGACCGCATCACCCCGCTGCCGGCGCGGCCGATGCCCGAGGCGATCCAGGGCCTGGTGCGCACGGTCAAGGCCTACGAGCACGCCGCCATCGACGCCGCGCTCAGCGGCAGCCACCTGGACGCCTGCAAGGCGATGCTGATCCACCCGGCCATTGGCGAGTGGAGCCCGTCGCGGCGACTGCTGGAGGCCTTGTTCGGCCATGCCGGCAACGGCGACGACGACGGCGAGTGCGTGTGCTCGGGACCGATGCACTGGCACGGCGCGCATCACCACCACTGAGCCGGCCGGTTGTGCGGTCGCAGGATGCATCGGACGGCCACACGTTGTAAGGTCGTCGCAAATTGGTCCGTCATAGGTACCATCAACCTGCCCTC
>NZ_AQOJ01000971.1:0-9571 GCF_000364685.1 Xanthomonas sp. SHU 166 | reverse complement strand
CGCCGCCGCCGCGGCCGTACCCGGTGCAGCGTGGCCTGACTGCGCAGATGCGCCAGGCCGCACAGCGCGCCGACCGCCTGGCGGCGATGCAGGCCTGGGCCGGGCAGTCGGCCTGGATGGCGCCGGCTGAGCCCGCCGCGACGTTGGTTGAACGCTGGTGGTCGCAGGCGCAGGCCCTGCTGTGACATCGCAGGTCTTCCACCACGGGCAGCCTGCCGGCGCCGAGCTGCTGGCCGCCGCCGCGCTGGTGAACTACGGGCATTTCAGCACCATGCAGGTCCGCGACGGTGCCGTGCGCGGGTTCGACCTGCATCTGCAGCGCTTGCAGCAGGCCAACGCGGCGCTGTTCGGGAGTGTCTTGCCGCATGAGCGCGTGCGCGCCGAGCTGCGCGCGGCGCTGGCCGCGTTCGGCAGGGGCGACGCGTCGCTGCGCGTCACCGTGTTCTCGCCGGCATTCACGTTGCGCCGGGCCGATGCCGATTGCGCTGTGGAGCTGCTGGTGTCACTGGCGCCACCGGCACAGGCCGAGGCGGCGCCGCTGCGGCTGCGCAGTGGCGTATTTGCCCGGGAGACGCCCCACATCAAGCACGTCGGCACCTTCGGCGCCTTCCACCAGCGCCGCCTTGCGCTGCAGGCCGGCAGCGACGACGCGCTGTTCGTCGACGCGCAGGGGCAGGTGGCCGAAGGGCCGACCTGGAACCTGGGACTGTGGGACGGCGCCTGTCTGCACTGGCCGCAGGCATCAGCGCTGCGCGGCACCCAGGAACGGTTGCTGCAGGCCGGGCTCGCCGCGCTGGGCGTGGCGCAGCAGGTGCGGCCGCTGTCGCTCCACGAACTCGGGCCGGACGTGGCCGCCTTCACCTGCAACGCCCGCGGCCAGCAGGCGGTGGCGGCGGTGGACGGGCGCGCGCTGCGCCCGGCCGCGGATCTATTGGCCATGCTGGAGGCGGCGTTGCACACCCAGCCCTGGCAGGCGATCTGAGCACTCCGTGGACGGCCATCGCGGCATGGCTGCCGCTCCTGGCGAATCCCCAATCTCGAATCCCCAATCCCGCGGCCGCAGGCCACGGCCCAGACTTGGCAGAGCCGGGGCCGGCCGCTATAATCGTCGGTTCACCGCGCCATCCTGGCGACTGGGCAACACCGGAAACTCACCATGGTCAAGATCCGCCTTACCCGTGGCGGCGCCAAGAAGCGCCCCTTCTACCACATCATCGTCACCGACGTGCGCAGCGCGCGCGACGGCCGCAACATCGAACGCGTCGGTTACTACAACCCGGTCGCCCAGGGCGCCGAGCCGCGCGTGGTGCTGGACCTGGCCCGCGTCGACCATTGGGTGTCCAATGGCGCGCAGCTGACCGACAAGGTGCGCAACCTGTACAAGGAAGCCACCAAGAACCAGGCCGCCGCGGCCTGATTCCGCGGGCCGCGCCCAGCGCGCGGCCCTCGCGTTTGCCCCAATGAAAGACAGCCAGCGCCGCATCCTGCTCGGTCGGGTCCTCGGCGCGTTCGGCATCCGTGGCGAGGCCAAGCTCGAGTCCTGGACCGAGCCGCGCCTCGCCATTTTCCGTTATCAGCCCTGGATCGTGCGCAAGCCCGACGGCAGCGAGAGCAGCCTCAGCGGCGTGCGCGGCCGCGAGTCCGGCAAGTACCTGATCGCCACGCTGCCCGAGGTCACCGACCGCGACGCGGTCGAGGCCCTGCGCGGCACCGAGATCTACGTGGCGCGCAGCAGCCTGCCGCCGCCGCGCCCGGACGAGTACTACTGGGTGGACCTGGAAGGCCTGGACGTGCGTACCGTCGACGGCGTGGCGCTGGGGCAGGTGTCGCACCTGTTCTCCACCGGCGCCAACGACGTGCTGGTGGTGCGCGGCGACCGCGAACGGCTGGTGCCGTTCGTGCAGCCGGACTACATCAAGTCGGTGGATTTCGAGGCCAACCTGGTCGTGGTCGACTGGGACCCCGAGTTCTGAGCGAAGCGGCCATGCGGCCGCTTTGGCGTTTGCCTTTCCCATTCCCCATTCCCGGCTCCCCATTCCCCGCCTCATGCGCATCGACGTCATCAGTCTGTTCCCCGAGTTCGTCGCCCAGTGCGCCGGGTTCGGCGTGGTCGGGCGGGCGCAGGAGCGCGCGCTGCTGGACCTGCACGGCTGGAACCCGCGCGACTACGCCACCGGCGGCTACCGCAAGGTCGACGACCGCCCGTTCGGCGGCGGCCCGGGCATGGTGATGATGATCGAGCCGCTGCAGGCCTGCCTGCAGGCGGTGCGCGCGGCCGATCCGCTGCCGGCGCCGCTGATCTACCTGAGCCCGCAAGGCCGGCCGCTGACCCAGGCCAAGGCCCGCGAACTGGCCGCGCTGCCGCGGCTGCTGCTGCTGTGCGGGCGCTACGAGGGCGTGGACGAGCGTTTCGTCGCCGCCGCGGTGGACGAGGAAATCTCGATCGGCGACTACGTGCTGTCCGGCGGCGAACTGGCCGCGGCGGTGCTGGTGGACGCGGTCACCCGGCTGCAGGAGGGGGCGCTGAACGACGCCGAATCCGCGGCCCAGGACAGTTTCGAGGGCCCGGACGGCCTGCTCGACTGCCCGCACTACACCCATCCGCGCGAACACGCATTGGGCGAGGTGCCGGCGGTGCTGCGCTCCGGCAACCACGCCGCGATCGCGCGCTGGCGGCGCATGCAGGCGCTGGGGCGGACCTGGCTGCGGCGTCCGGAACTGCTGGACGAGGCGGCGCTGAGCGCGGCCGACCGGCGCCTGCTGCAGGAATTCCGCCAGGAGCGGGAGGCGGCGCAGGCCGCCGAACAGGAAAATCCATCCAAGCCCTAGCCATTGCCGCCGGGCTGGGTTAAAATGCCCGGCTTTCCGGCCAGTGCGTTCCGTGCTTGGCCCATCCGATATCGCGCAATCGCCGTGCGGCGACTGCCGGACCACCTCACCAGACACAAGCGGTGCCCACCATGAGCAAGCTCAACAAGACCATCCTGGCCGACTTCGAAGCCGCCCAGATCCAGCGCAAGCTGCCGGAGTTCAACCAGGGCGACACCGTCGTCGTCAACGTCAAGGTGAAGGAAGGCAACCGCGAGCGCGTGCAGGCCTACGAAGGCGTGGTGATCGGCACCAAGAACGCCGGCCTGAACTCCTCGTTCACCGTGCGCAAGATCTCGCACGGCTACGGCGTCGAGCGCGTGTTCCAGACCCACAGCGCCACCATCGACTCGGTCGAAGTGAAGCGCCGCGGCAAGGTCCGCGCCGGCAAGCTGTACTACCTGCGTGGCCTGGAAGGCAAGGCCGCCCGCATCAAGGAAGATCTGGCCGCCGCTGCGCAGGCCAAGGTCGCGCGCCAGGCCGCTGCTGCCGCCGCCAAGGCCGAGTAATCTTCCGGCGACCCTCGGTCGCTGCCGCAACGGCCGCCTTCGGGCGGCCGTTTGCGTTTGTGGGGTTTGGATCGCGCCGCGCGGGAGCGGAGCCGTCATGTCCGCGATGGCGGGTCTGGCCGTTTTTGTGGCAGGAGTTTCAGTCGCGTCCCACAGGGGCTTGGCGCCCTTGTGGGAGGGACTTCAGTCCCGACGCGTGACGGTGTCGGACGGCTTTGGGCTTCGATCGCTGCGGCTGCATGACAGTCGACTCCCGCACAGACAAGGGCGCCTGTGGATCGCGACGCGAGCGCAGCGCTCAGCGCGCCGGATCCTGCGCCACCGCCACGTCGGCGACCGGTGCCGGCGGCTGCACCGGCACTTCCGCCGGATGCGCCACGGTCTCCGGCCGCGACGGCGCCAGCATCCGCGCGGTGCGCCAGTTGCCCCAGCGGTAATACGCCAGCGACACCAGCATCGCGCAGGTGGCGCTGGTCGGGAAGCTCCACCACACCGCATCCACGCCCAGCTGCGGCTGCAGCAACTGCGCGAACGGCACGCGGATGCCCCAGAGCGACAGCGCCAAGATCAGCAGCGGCGGGACCACCGCACCGGTGGCGCGGACCACGCCGGAGATGACGAAGGTGACGCCGAAGAACAGGAACGACCACACCGCGATGTGGTTGAGGTGGCGCGCGATCTCCAGCGCCGCGCTGTGCGGCGGCAGGAACAGCGCCAGGGTCCAGCGGTCGAACAGGATCAGCGGCGCGATCAGCGCGCCGGTCAGCAGGAAGTTGAACAGCACGCCCTTGCGCGCGGTCGCCGCGACCCGGTCCCAGCGCTGCGCGCCGACGTTCTGCGCAGCCATCGACGAGCAGGCCGCGCCGATCGCCATCGCCGGCATCTGCAGGTAGGCCCACAGCTGCAGCGCCGCGCCGTAGGCCGCGGAGGTGGCGGTGCCATAGCCGTTGACCAGCGAGATCATCACGATCATCGCCAGCGAGATCAGCACCATCTGCAGGCCCATCGGCACGCCCTTGACGATCAGCGCGCGCAGGATCGGCAGGTCGAGCCGGAACAGCCGCGCGTCGCGGCGGCCCAGCCACAGCACGTGGCGCTTGTGCCGCAGGTACAGCAGCAACCCGGTCAGCGACACCGCCTGCGCGATCAGCGTGGCCCAGGCCGCCCCGGCGATGCCCAGCTTGGGGAACGGCCCCAGCCCGAACAGCAGCAGCGGGTTGAAGCCGATGTCCAACGCCACCGACAGCAGCAGGAAGCGGAACGGTGTGCGCGAATCGCCGGTGCCGCGCAGCGCCGCCGACAGGAACGCGAAGGTGTACAGCAGCGGCATTGCCAGGAAGATCACCCGCAGATAGGCCTCGGCCAGCGGCAGCGACGCCGCCGGCGTGCCCATCGCCGCCAGCAGGTGCCGCGCCAGCCACCAGCCGCCGGCGGCGATCAATACCGAGATGCCGATGAAGAAGGTGGCGCTGGTGCCCATCACCCGCCGCGCCTGGGCCACGTCGCTGCGGCCCATCGCCTGGCCGATCAGGATGGTGGCGGCCATGCCGATGCCGAACACCGAACCGATCAGGAAGAACATGATGCTGTTGGCGTTGGCCGCGGCGGTGAGCGCCGCTTCGCCGAGATAGCGGCCGATCCACACGGCATTGACCGAGCCGTTGAGCGACTGCGCGATGTTGCCGGCCAGGATCGGCAGCGAGAACAGCAGCAACTGGCGGCCGATCGGGCCTTCGGTGAGCGCAGCGGGCTTGGTCATCGCGGGTCGGGAGCGAGCGTAAGCCGGCCACACTAGCACCGACGGATGTCGGCGGGGCGATGGGCGGATCCGGGTCTGCAGCGGTCGTGCAGCAGGCGGGCAGGGGGCGGGCCTGCGCCGCCCCACGGCAGGTGGCGTGCGCCCTTACTGAGGGGGGGCGGTCCTGCCCGAGCCGCAGTAGCGCGCTGCGGCGAGGGTGGAACTGCGTTCGGCACGGCTCGGGTCATTGCTTGGTGCCGGGTAGGGGCCGACGCCAGCACCGGCATGGGACATGAAACCTGGGCGAGCCGCCCCCCGCTGCGCCTGCCTCGAGGTCGCTCGCTCTCTGCCAACCCATTCATCCCGGAAAGGTGAGCCCCTGCGGCGCGGTACTTGCATTGGTGCGATCGCATCGCCATCTGTGCGGAGAACGTATGCGCCGCGCATGCTCTCGGGCGGCGCGATGGTCTCCGCTCCGGCGCCGCCTTTTGACTGCCTGCAATCCCCACCCCAACGCGAGTGGATGTCGAGCAACGCAATGAATGAATCTGTCGTACAAGCTGCCGCGGTGCGCCTGGATGTCTGGCTGTGGGCCGCGCGCTTCTTCAAGACCCGCAGCCTGGCCAAGCAGGCAGTGGAGACCGGCAAGGTGGACGTGGCCGGGCAGCGGCCGAAATCCTCGCGCGCGGTGCGCGTGGGCGAGCAGGTGCGCGTGCAGCGCGGCGACGAGGTGTTCGAGATCCAGGTGCTGGGATTGAGCGACACCCGCGGCCCGGCCAGCGTGGCGCAGACCCTGTACCAGGAGAGCGAGGCCTCGCGCGAGCGGCGTGCGCAGTTGCGCGCGCAGCGCAGCGCCGAGCGCAATGGCTACCAGGCGCCGGAGGGCAAACCGGACAAGCGTGCGCGGCGGCTGATCCGCGCGCTGGGGGATCTGGACGCGCTGTAGCCGAACGCGATGGATGCCGTGCGTTCATCAGGCGACACTGTCTCGATCTCCGCCCGAGGATGGCCCGTGGACCTGCCGGCCGTTCGCGTCGATGGATGCCGCTACGCGGTTAGCGTGCTGCGGTCGCGGCTGAAGCCGCTCCTACGGCGAGTGGTGCCTGCCGTGGCATCGGCTTCAGCCGCGACGCGCTGCGTCGTCGAAACGATGCTGTCGTCTTTGCCGCATATTCGGAGTGTGGCGGTTGCCCTCACACTCGCGACAACGCCCCGGCGAGCGGGGCGTTGTCGTCATGCAACCAGGACAAGCGGGGCGCCGCAGCGGCGCCCCGTCTGCCGTCGTCAGGCGGCCAGGTCGAAGCGATCCAGCTGCATCACCTTGGTCCAGGCGGCGACGAAGTCGCGCACGAACTTCGCCTGCGCGTCGGCGCTGGCGTAGACCTCGGCCACCGCGCGCAGCACCGAGTTGGAGCCGAACACCAGGTCGGCACGGGTGCCGGTCCACTTCACGGCGCCGTTCTTGCGGTCGCGGCCTTCGTAGACGTCCTTCATCTCCGAGGTCGCCTTCCACTCGGTGCCCATGTCCAGCAGGTTGGCGAAGAAGTCGTTGCTGAGCACGCCTGGGCGATCGGTGAACACGCCATGCGCGGACTGGCCGCTGTTGGCGCCGAGCACGCGCAGGCCGCCGACCAGCACGGTCATCTCCGGGGCGGTCAGGGTCAGCAACTGCGCCTTGTCGATCAGCAGGGCTTCGGCCGACAGCGCATAACGGCGCCTGGCGTAGTTGCGGAAACCATCGGCGATGGGTTCCAGCACCGCGAACGATTCCACGTCGGTCTGTTCCTGCGAGGCGTCCATGCGGCCCGGCACGAACGGCACCTCGACGATCTGTCCGGCCAGCTTGGCCGCCTGTTCCACCGCGGCGGCGCCGCCGAGCACGATCAGGTCGGCCAGCGAGATCCGCTTGCCGCCGCCCTGCGCGCCGTTGAACTGCGCCTGGATGTCCTCCAGCGTGGCCAGCACCTGTGCCAGCTGCGCCGGCTGGTTGACTTCCCAATCCTTCTGCGGGGCCAGGCGAATGCGCGCACCGTTGGCGCCGCCGCGCATGTCCGAACCGCGGAAGGTGGACGCCGACGCCCAGGCGGTGGACACCAGCTGCACCACGCTCAGCCCGGAATCGAGCAGGGTCTTCTTGAGCGCGGCGATGTCCTGCGCGTCGACCAGCGGGTGGTCCACGGCCGGGATCGGGTCCTGCCACAGCAGTTCTTCGGTCGGCACGTCCGGGCCGAGGTAGCGCGCACGCGGGCCCATGTCGCGGTGGGTCAGCTTGAACCAGGCGCGGGCGAAGGCATCGGCGAACTGCTGCGGGTTCTCCAGGAAGCGGCGCGAGATCTTCTCGTAGGCCGGGTCGAAGCGCAGCGCCAGGTCGGTGGTGAGCATGGTCGGCAGGTGCTTCTTCGACGGGTCGTGCGCGTCCGGAATCACCGCCTCGGCGTTCTTGGCCACCCATTGGTGGGCGCCTGCCGGGCTCTTGCTCAGTTCCCAGTCGAACTTGAACAGGTGCTCGAAGAACTCGTTGGTCCACTGCGCCGGCCTGGTGGTCCAGGTGACTTCCAGGCCGCTGGTGATGGTGTCGCCGCCCTTGCCGCTGCCGAAGCTGTTGGACCAGCCCAGGCCCTGGCTCTCCAGGTCGGACGCTTCCGGCTCGGCGCCGACGTGGTCGGCCGGGCCGGCGCCGTGGGTCTTGCCGAAGGTGTGGCCGCCGGCGATCAGCGCCACGGTCTCTTCGTCGTTCATGGCCATGCGGCCGAAGGTGTCGCGGATGTCCTTGGCCGCCAGCAGCGGGTCGGGATTGCCGTCCGGGCCTTCCGGATTGACGTAGATCAGGCCCATCTGCACCGCGGCCAGCGGGTTCTCCAGGTCGCGGGTGTGGCGCACTTCGCTGTCGTCGTCCTTCACCAGCACGCCGTGCGTCTCGTCCACGCCCGGCGAGCCGTGCGCGTAGCGCTCGTCGCCGCCCAGCCACTTGGTCTCGCGGCCCCAGTACACGTCCTGGTCCGGCTCCCAGGTGTCGGCGCGGCCGCCGGCGAAGCCGAAGGTCTTGAAGCCCATCGATTCCAGCGCGACGTTGCCGGTGAGGATCAGCAGGTCGGCCCAGGAGATGGCCTGGCCGTATTTCTGCTTGATCGGCCACAGCAGGCGCCGCGCCTTGTCCAGGCTGACGTTGTCCGGCCAGCTGTTGAGCGGAGCGAAACGCTGCTGGCCGCGGCCACCGCCGCCACGGCCGTCGCCGGTGCGGTAGGTGCCGGCGCTATGCCAGGCCATGCGCACGAACAGCGGGCCGTAGTGGCCGAAGTCGGCCGGCCACCAGTCCTGCGAATCGGTCATCAGTGCGTGCAGGTCGCGCTTGAGCGCTTCCAGATCGAGCTGCTTGAACGCCTTGGCGTAATCGAACTGCGGGTCCAGCGGGTTGGAACGGGCCGAATGCTGGTTGAGCAGGTCCACGCGCAACTGCTTGGGCCACCAGTCGCGATTGCTGGTGCCGCTGCCGCTGGCAGCCTGGTGGAACGGGCATTTCGATTCGCTGGTCATGGGAGGCTGCCTTGGCTCTTGGTGGACGAGGTGGGGTGGCTCGGCGCCGCGATCATACGGCGGCGACACGGTGAAACTGGAGACACGATAGGCGGAAGTCGCGATTTAGAGAATTCGAATTCTTCTAATCAATCGATAGCGCACAGCTATCGCATCGATGGCGGTGTGCGGTGTGGCCGCGCATCGCTCGCCTGCCCAGCGCTCCCTGCAGTGGCCGCATGCCGCGTGCGTCCGTGACAGGACTCAGTCGACCGGCATCACATCGAAATCGCCGCCCAGCACGCGTTCCAGGCGTCCGCTGCGCCAGCCGCGGACGCTGTCGCGCACCAGCGGCGAAGGCGCGATCCGGTAGCGTCGGCACACCCGCAGTTCATCCTCGCCGATGGGCGCGCGCCGTGCCTGCCCGGGCAGGTCGGGAGCGACCCGCACCTGCACCGCGAGCCGGCGCAGGGTCGGTTCGTCGGCCTCTTGTTCCTGCACATGCAGGCCGGCTTCCGCGTCCAGCAACGCCAGTGCCCCGAAACCGGCGATGGCCAGCCAGGCGCGGCCTTGCTGCGGATCCTGTGCCAGCACCTCCACCCGCATGTTGCGCTGCTCGGCCCAGGCCAGATACATCTGCAGCAGACGTTGCCACCACTGCCGTGCTTCGGCCGGATGCCGGTGCAGCTCGCTGGCGCCGATGCGCAGGTCCAGCAGCGCATCCTGCGGGCGTTGCTCCTGCAGCGCGGTGCTGGCCAGGTGCAGCAGCCACAGCAACTGGGTCAGGCGCGCCACGAACTCGCCGTCGCGCTGGGCGCCGCCGTCCAGCCGCGCGCGCAGGCGCACGGCGGTGGCCAGCGCGCTTTCGATGCGGTCGCGGCGCTCGATCCGGTCCAGCACCTGGAAGCGGCCGGATTGCGACCAGAAATCGCGCTCGCCCATG
>NZ_AQOJ01000970.1:0-6582 GCF_000364685.1 Xanthomonas sp. SHU 166 | reverse complement strand
ATCGGCCTCGCGCGCCTGCCGCCAGGCCGGCGCGGCGTGCGATTCCTGCAGGCGATGCAAGGCCGCATCCAGGCGCGGCAGGACCGCGCTGTCTGCGTTGGGCGCGTACACCAGGTCGCGCAGATCCGTGGGCGTGGCGGGGTCGACCGCGGCGGGCAGGGGTTCCGGCGGCGGCGGCGCGTCCGCTGCGATGAAGCGCACGTCGAGGCGGTCGCCGGCGCCGCGCACGAACAGGAACTGGTCGCCTTCGGGGGCGCGTTGCTCGACGATGCTGCGTGCCAGGGGCGCGAGCAGATGCTGTTCGATCGCGCGGCGCAGCGGCCGCGCGCCCAGGTCCGGAGTGAAGCCGCGGTCAAGCAGGAACTCGATCGCCGACGGCTCCCATTCCACCGCCCAGGCGCGATTGCGCAGGCCGCGCCGGGTCAGCGTGCGATCCAGTTCCTTGTGCAGGATCTCGCGCATCAGCGCCCGATCCAGCGGGTTGAACAGCACCACTTTGTCGAGCCGGTTGACGAACTCGCGGCGGAAGGTCTCGTACACCGCCTTTTCCACCGCGTTGCGCGAGTAGCCGCCGGCGACGGTGGCGAAGCCGGGGCCGGCGCCGCGGGCCAGCGTGGCGCCGACGTTGCTGGTGAGAATGATGATGCTGTGGCGGAAGTCGGCGGTGTTGCCGTTGCGGTCGCTCAGGCGGGCGTCGTCGAACACCTGCAGGAACAGGTCCCAGACCTTGGGGTGGGCCTTCTCGAACTCGTCCAGCAGCACCACCGAGAACGGCTGCTCGCGGATGCGCGCGATCAGCGTGCGCTGCCCGGCGCTGTCGTCGCCGGTGAGCCGGTACAGCGCGTCCTCGCCCTGGAACTCGCTCATGTCCAGGCGCAGCAGGCGCTCGGGAGTGCCGAACAGCAGTTCGCCCAGTGCCTTGGCCAATTCGGTCTTGCCGGTGCCGGTCGGGCCGGCGAACAGGAACACGCCGATCGGGCGGCGGCTGTCGATCAGCCCGGCCTTGAGCATGGCGATGCGGTCGAGCAGGGTCTCCACCGCCTCGTCCTGGCCCAGCACGCGCTTGCGGAAGAAACGGCGCAGCGTCTCCAGTTCCAGCCGTTGGCGATCGTCGATCACCTCCAGCGGCAGCCCGCTGCGCCTGGCCACCGCCTGCAGCAGGGCATCGTCGTCCAGCGGCAGGCGTGCGTCGTCGCCGTCCTTCGCGGCCTGCAGGGTCTCGTCGAGCAGTTGCAGCAGGCGGCCGGGTTCGTGCTGATCGGGGAAGTACTGCGCGGCGAGGCGTTCGGCTTCGGCCAGGGCGCGCGCGTCGATCACCTCGGTCTGCAGCGCCTGCGCCTGGGCCTGCGCCCACTGTGCGCCGATCTGCGCCAGCGCGGTGGACGCGGCCGGTGCCAGCGTCACCACTTCGAAGCGCGAACGCGTGGTCGGCCGCGCCACCTGCAGTTGTGCCAGCTGCCGCGGCGTGATCTCGCCGATCAGGCGCAACTCACCGCGCTCCAGCGCCGGCAGCACCAGATCGAGGATGCCGCGCGGATCGCGCGAATGCGCGCCCTTGTGCAGCAGGTCGTAGAAGTCCGGCGCGCGCCACAGGGCGCGCTCGCGGTGCAGCACCGCCAGCATCTCGCGGATGCGTCCCTCCAGTTCGCCGATGTAGCTCTGCCCCGCCAGGATCTCCGCGGCGGAGGCCTCGAACACACGCCAGCCTTCGCCGAGCAGGCGTTCGCTGAGCAGGTCGATCAGCACGCTCTTGCCCACGCCGTGCTCGCCGACCAGCAGCACCGGCTGCGGAGGCGTGGTCACCACGTGCTCGTAGGCGCGCTGCAAGGCCGCGTCCAGCCCCGGGTGGCGCAGGCGCAGGCGCGCCGGCACCGCGGCGACGACACGGCCGAAGCCGCCGAGCACGCGCTGCTCGCGACGCTGCTTGCGTGCGTCGTGCAGGCGCTGCAGGAACGGCTCCAGCACGGGTTCCTTGAACTGCGCCAGGGTGTCGCCGAGTGCGGTCAGCGCTGCATCGTCGAGTTCGTCGAAATCCACCGGGCGGTCCGCCGGGGCCTTGCTTGCGGCCCACTGCAGATAGGCGCGCAGGCGTTGCCGGAACGGGACGACGTTCCACCACCAGTCGCGTGCGTGGCGCAGCAGCGCGTGCAGATGGTCGGCATCCGGCAGGCGCTGCAGGTAGTCGAACAGGAAGCTCAGCGGATACGAGCCCAGGTGCGGGAGCACGTCCAGGACCGCGTCCGCATCCGGGGGGCGGCGTTGCGCCAAGGCCTGCGCTGCCATGCACGGCAGCACGTAGCCTGGGCTGCCCAGCGCCTCGACCAGTTCCTGATGGGAGAACTCCGCGCCCGCCAGCAGCGCCACGCCGTGCTGGAACTGCGGAATCTGTGCCAGATCGGCAGGGCTGTGGATCTGCTCGTCCTGTGCTTCCACCTGCTGGCGCAGCCGCTGCAGATGCTGCGCCGGGGTCTCCTGCGTTGCCTCGGGCGCGGCGTGGTGGTTGTCGCTGGCGTCGGTCGCCGGTGCAGGCCGCTGCGCGGAGGCGCTGCGCCCGAGAGGGCGCGCCAGATGCAACAGCACCGCACCGACGACCACGCCGATGGCGAAAAGGGCAAATTCCATCATCGTCGCCTCAGTCCCGGATGCCGCGACGGCCGCTGCGCGGATGTGGCGCCTGCATGGCACCTGGGATGGTGCAGCGGACCGGGGGGCGTGACGACGTTCGCGAGCGTGGCTGCATGCGTTCCCTCGTTGGATGTAGCCGTCGCGGACGCGTGCGGCCTGTGCTGGTGTGCGCGGCCCCGTTCGCGACGGAGCGGGGCGGCGCGTTCGCCGTCGAGTATAGAAGTCCGTGCTTCCTCCAGGCGACAGCGTCGCTGCGCAATGCGACACCGATCGGACTGCAGCGACAGGCGGGCTGCCTGACGCACCAGCGCCTCCCGTTGGTGGCGCCTGCCCACTATCCTGTCGCGATGACCCAACGCGCCACCCGTCTGCTGCGCCTGCTCGACGCCCTGCGCGGGCGACGCCGGCCCGTGGCCGGGGCGCAGCTCGCTGCCGATCTGGGAGTGAGCCTGCGCACGCTGTACCGCGACATCGCCAGCCTGCGCGGGCAGGGCGCCGACATCCTCGGCGACCCGGGCGTGGGCTACGTGCTGCGCCCGGGCTTCCTGCTGCCGGAGTTGAACTTCAGCGAGGACGAGCTGGAAGCGCTGACCCTGGGCGCGCGCTGGGTGGCGAGCCAGGCCGATCCGGAACTGGCGCAGGCCGCGCAGCGCGCCATCACCCGGATCGGGGCGTCGCTGCCGGCGCCGTTGCGGCTGGCGCTGGAGACCAGCGGATTGCTGGTGCCCGCGGCCACGCCCGCGCAGCCGGCGGCACCGTGGCTGCCGGTGCTGCGTCGTGGCATCCGTCTGGAGCACGTGCTGCACATGGACTACGCCGATGCCGGCGGCGTCGCCTCGCAACGGCGCATCTGGCCGTTCGCGATGGCCTTCCTGGGCGGTTTCGGCATGATCGCGGCGTGGTGCGAACTGCGCGGCGATTTCCGCCATTTCCGTGCCGACCGGGTGTTGGCGCTGCGCGACGACAGCGAACGCTACCCGACGCGGCGGCATCTGCTGATCCGGCGCTGGCGCGCCGCCACCGGACACGGCGTCGGCTCCTGACAGCAGGTGTCAGCAGGGCACGCGCAGACTGCGTGGCGTCCACCACGGAGTCCGACCATGACCCACGATCTTGTGCTCTACACCCACCCCATGTCGCGCGGCCGCATCGCGCGCTGGATGCTCGAAGAAACCGGCCTGCCGTACCGCGCGCAGATCCTCGACTACGGCACCGGGATGAAGGCGCCGGCGTATCTGGCGATCAACCCGATGGGCAAGGTGCCGGCGCTGGTCCACGGCACCACCACCGTCACCGAGAACGCGGCGATCTGCGCCTACCTGGCCGACCTGGTGCCGGAGCGGCAACTGGCGCCGCCGCTTGGATCGCCGGCGCGTGGCGATTACTACCGCTGGCTGTTCCTGCTGGCCGGCCCGGCCGAGGCGTTCCTGACCGCCAAGCAGCACGGCACGCTGGCCCCGGCGCACAGCGCGGGCTACGGCCATGGCGAGGATCTGCTGGACATGCTGGAGCAGGGCGTCGCCGGTCGCGAGCACCTGGCCGGCGATCGCTTCAGTGCGGCCGACCTGTATGTCGCCGCGTTCCTCGGCTTCTACACGCGCATCGGTGTGCTGCAGGCACGGCCGGCGTTTGTCGCCTTCGTGCAGCGGCACATGGCGCGGCCGGCGGCGCAGCGGGCCGCGGCCATCGACGATGCGTTGCTGGCGGCGCATCCCAACCCGTTCATGCCGCGCCCGAACGCCGTGCCGGCGAGCGCTTAGCGGGATGTGGGATGACTGGTGGTTGGGTGTGCCGTGCGGGCGGACCCTCACCCCAACCCCTCTCCCGATGGGAGAGGGGCTTGCAGCCTTTCCTTCTCCCACTGGGAGAAGGTGCCCCGAAGGGGCGGGTGAGGGTACGGGCGCAGCCTCGTGCGTCCTGACACTGCGAGACGCTTCGCGCCGGACCCTCACCCCAATCCCTCTCCCGGTGGGAGAGGGGCTAAATCGCAGGCCGCCTACAGCAGCGACTTGAGCCGGTACAGCGCTTCCAGCGCCTGCTTGGGCGTGAGTTCGTCCGGATCCAGCGCAGCCAATGCTTCCTGCGCGGCGGAGGGCGTGGCCGCGAACAGGCCGAACTGCTGCGGCGCGTCCAGCGCCTGCGGCGCCATCTGCGAGGCGTGGCTCTCGCCGCCGCGTTGTTCCAGTTCCGCCAGGCGTCGCCGCGCCTGCGCCACGCTGGCCTTGGGCAGGCCGGCCAGCGCCGCCACCTGCAGGCCGAAGCTGCGGTTGGCCGGGCCGTCCTTGACCGCATGCATGAACACCAGGCGGTCGCCGTGCTCGACCGCGTCCAGATGCACGTTGGCGATGCCGCTGGCGCCGCCTTCGACCGATTCGTCGGCCAGCGCGGTCAGCTCGAAATAGTGCGTGGCGAACAGCGTGTAGCAGCGGTTGTGGTGGGCAAGGTGACGCGCCACCGCGTCGGCCAGGGCCAGGCCGTCGTAGGTGGAGGTGCCGCGGCCGATCTCGTCCATCAGCACCAGCGACTGCGCGGTGGCGTGGTGCAGGATGTAGCTGGTCTCGGCCATCTCGACCATGAAGGTCGACTGGCCGCGCGCCAGGTCGTCGCCGGCGCCGATGCGGGTGAGGATGCGGTCGATCGGGCCGATCACCGCGCGTCGCGCCGGCACGTAGCTGCCGATGTGCGCGAGCAGCACGATCAGCGCGTTCTGGCGCATGTAGGTCGATTTGCCGCCCATGTTCGGGCCGGTGATCACCAGCATGCGGCGGTCGGGGTGCAGGTCCAGGTCGTTCGGTTCGAACGGCTGCTCGCGCACCGCTTCCACCACCGGGTGGCGGCCGCGTTCGATGCGCAGGCACGCACCGGTCTCCAGTTCCGGCTGGGTCCAGTCCAGCGCCTGCGCGCGTTCGGCGAAGCCGGCCAGCACGTCCAGTTCGCTGAGCGCGGCGGCGGCGCGCTTGAGCGGTTCCAGGCGCTCGCCCAGCGTGTCCAGCAACCCTTCGTAGAGCAGCTTCTCGCGCGACAGCGCGCGCTCGCGCGCCGACAGCACCTTGTCCTCGAAGTTCTTCAGTTCCTCGGTGATGTAGCGTTCGGCGTTGGTCAGGGTCTGGCGCCGGCTGTAATGCACCGGCGCCTTGTCGGCCTGGCCCTTGCTGATCTCGATGTAGTAGCCATGCACGCGGTTGTAGCCGACCTTCAGCGTGGCGATGCCGCTGTTGGCGCGTTCGCGCGCTTCCAGGTCGATCAGGAACTGGTCGGCGTTGGTGCTGAGCCGGCGCAGTTCGTCCAGTTCGGCGTCGTAGTCGGCGGCGATGACGCCGCCGTCGCTGAGCTTGAGCGGCGGCTGCTCGGCGATCGCCGACGCCAGCAGGTGCGCGATCTCGTCGTGCTGGCCCAGCTCCGCCGCCAGCGCGGCCAGCCGCGGCGAATCCAGCGGTGCCAGGACCGCGCGCACCTTCGGCAGCAGGCCCAGGCCGTCGCGCAGCGTGGAGAAGTCGCGCGGGCGTGCCGAGCGCAGGGCGACGCGGGTGAGGATGCGTTCGACGTCGCCGAGCGCGCGGAACGCCTCGCGCAGGTCGGCGTCGGCGCCGCGGTCGATCAGCGTGCCGACCGCATGGTGGCGCTGCACCAGCACCTCGCGCAGGCGCAGCGGGCGGTGCAGCCAGCGCCGCAGCAGGCGCCCGCCCATCGGCGTGACCGTGCTGTCGAGCACGCCGAGCAGGGTGTTGCGGGTGTCGCCATCGACGCGCGTGTCCAGCTCCAGGTGGCGGCGGGTGGCCGCGTTCATCGCGATCGCCTCGCCGGCGGTCTCCATCGCGATCGCGGTCAGGTGCGGCAGGCGCTGTTTCTGGGTTTCCTCCACGTAGCCGAGCAGGGCGCCGGCGGCGGCGGTCGCGCGAGGCTTGTCGTCGATGCCGAAGCCGCTCAGATCGTGCAACTGGAAGAACGCCAGCAACT
>NZ_AQOJ01000969.1:0-5534 GCF_000364685.1 Xanthomonas sp. SHU 166 | reverse complement strand
ACCAGCCACGGCGGCCGGCGGCGCACGCCGCGGCGCTCGCGCAGGAATTCCGGCCACTGGTCCTCGTCGGGCACCAGTAGTTCGGCCGGCTCCAGCCGCGCCAGTTCCGCCTCCAGCGCGTCCTCGTTGTCCACCTCGTTGACCAGGAAGCGGCCGCCGGCCAGGTCGGCCCAGGCCAGGCCGTAGCCGTGCTTGTTGCGTGCGATCGCCATCAGCAAGGTGTCGCGGCGCTCGTCCAGCAGGGCCTCGTCGGTCACCGTGCCGGGGGTGACGATGCGCACCACCTTGCGCTCGACCAGGCCCTTGGCCAGCGCCGGATCGCCGATCTGCTCGCAGATCGCCACCGACTCGCCCAGCGCCACCAGTCGCGCCAGATAGCCCTCGTAGGCATGCACCGGCACCCCGGCCATCGGGATCGGTGCACCGCCGGAACTGCCGCGCTGGGTCAGGGTGATGTCCAGCAGCCGCGCGGCCTTGCGCGCGTCGTCGTAGAACAGTTCGTAGAAATCGCCCATGCGGAAGAACAGCAGCAGGTCCGGGTATTCGGACTTGGCGGCGAAGAACTGCTTCATCAGCGGGGTGTGCTCCGCTGCGCTTCCAGGAGCTTGGGTTTTTTCTCGATTCTGCATCTGATTCAGTGACTTAATGAATTTCGGGGTGACTGTCCGTGGACAAGTATGGACGGGTGCCGGCAGCAAATGACAGCGTGGCGCGGCGCCAGCCCGGTGCGTGGTTCGATGCGCCACCTGCCGATCCACGGTGCAACGTCGGGGGCGCACCGTTTCTACGGACAAAGGCAGGAAGGTCAATCGCGAGACAGCGAATGTCCGGTGCGCACGCAGCATGTGCAATGCCGAGTCCGCAGCAACTGCGTGCGAGTCGTCTCGGCGCCAGCTGCCATTGTCCGTAAAAAAGCGGATTGGCGACAGCACGCGGTGCGATTCCCGGGCATGCGGCGGAGGATCGGCCACACGGTGACGTTGTGTCCTTTGAATGCCCGTGTGTCGTTTCGGGCAGGACTGTTTCGCCGTTGGAAAAGCTAAGATCCGGGCTTGTGTAGAGCCGGAGGCGTCCATGATCGATCGTCGTACCTTTCTTGCCACGGGTGTCGTGGCCGTCGCCGCGGGCTTCAGCGCATCCGCCGCCCGGATCGTGGCCGCGCCGCGCCCGAAAGGGCCGGCACCGTGGGGCGCCGTGCCAAGCGCGCGGCAGCTGCGCTGGCACCGGTGGGAGCAATACGCCTTCGTGCATTTTGCGATGAACACCTTCACCGACAAGGAATGGGGTTACGGCGATGAAGATCCGCGCAAGTTCGATCCCAGCGATTTCTCCGCCGATCAGATCGTCGCCGCGGCCAAGGCCGGCAACCTCAAAGGGATCATCTTCACCGCCAAGCACCACGATGGCTTCTGCCTGTGGCCGACGCGCCTGACCGAGCATTGCATTCGCAATTCGCCCTACAAGAACGGCAAGGGCGACATCGTTGGCGAAATGGCTGCGGCGTGCCGGCGTGCCGGCCTGGCCTTCGGCATCTACCTCTCTCCCTGGGATCGCAACCACGCCGAGTATGGCCGTCCCGGTTATCTCGACTATTTCCGCAAGCAGATCGTCGAGCTGTGCACGGGTTATGGCGACCTGTTCGAGTTCTGGTTCGACGGCGCCAATGGTGGCGACGGTTACTACGGCGGAGCGCGCGAAACCCGCAAGATCGATGCGCCCGCCTACTACAACTGGCCGCGGATGATCGCGCTGGTGCACCAACACCAGCCGATGGCCTGCACCTTCGATCCGCTGGGCGCAGATATCCGTTGGGTCGGCAACGAGGAGGGCGTGGCCGGCGATCCGTGCTGGCCGACCATGCCCAATGCGCCTTACACGCAGGAAAACGGCAATGCCGGCGTGCGGGGCGGGGCGCTGTGGTGGCCTGCGGAAACCAACACCTCGATCCGCCCGGGCTGGTTCTACCATGCCGACGAAGACGGCAAGGTGCGCAGCCCGGAGAATCTGGTGCGCTACTTCGATACCTCGGTGGCGCGCGGCACCAATATGAACCTCAATCTTCCGCCGGACCGGCGCGGCCGCATCGCCGACCATGACGTCGCGGTGTTGAAGAGCTTCGGCGATGCGATCCGCGCCAGCTTCGCCATCGATCTGGCCAAGGGCGCCAAGGCCAGCGCCAGCGCGTCGCGCGGTCCGGGGTTCGAGCCGGAGCGTGTGCTCGACCGCCAGCCGGACAGCTACTGGTCCACGCCGGACGACGTCACCACGCCGACGCTGACGCTGGAACTGTCGGCGGCGCACAGCTTCGACCTGATCCGGCTGCGCGAATACCTGCCGCTGGGCGTGCGCGTCACCCGCTTCGCGGTCGACGCCGAGGTGGATGGGCAGTGGCAGCGCTTGGCCGAAGCGCAATGCATCGGCGCGCAGCGGATTCTGCGGCTCGATCGTCCGATTGCCGCGCGCCGTGTGCGCCTGCGTGTGCTCGAGGCACCGGTCTGTCCGGCGATCAGCGAATTCGCGCTGTTCCGCGCGGTGGCGCCCGTTGCGGTCGCGCGGCCCACGACGAACGCGCCGGACGTGCTGTCCACCGCGGGTTGGCGCATCGTCGCGGCCAGCGCGCCGGGAGCGGAGAAGTTGCTCGACGACGATGCCGGCACGATCTGGGTCGTGCCCGCTCCCACGCCGGGCCATCCCGTGCAGGTGACCATCGACCTGGGTGCGCTGCGCCAGGTCGCCGGCTTCAGCCTCACCCCCTCGCGCACGGTGATGAACGGTGCGGCGCCGCCGAAGGGCTATCGCGCCGAAAGCAGCGAGGATGGCCAGCACTGGCAGCCGGCCGGTGGCGGCGAGTTGTCCAATATCGCCTACGCGCTCTCGACCCAGCGGCTGAATTTCCCCGAGGTCCGGCAGATCCGTTACCTGCGGCTGTCGTTCGCCGAAACAGCGCTGCCCGCGGAGCGGCTGGCGATCGCCGGGATCGGTGCCTTCTCGCGCTTGCGGTGAGGGCTGGCGCTCCCTCGCCGCGATGCGCGGTGGGGGAGCGTGCATCGCCGGGGCGATGCAGCGTCGTGGCTGCGGCGACGCTGGCGAGGCGTCGTAGATCGGCTTCGGAATGACGCGCCGCAGGAGCACCGAGTCGGGAGCGCATGACGATGGCGCCGCGCAGCGCCTTGAAAGCGCGCGACCGCCTCAGGCGACGAACGGCCGCGGCCTGGTGCGCACACTCTTCAGCGCCAGCCGCGCAGGCACCAATCCGGGCGCAGTCGCTTCCAGTGTCAGCGTGCCGGCATCGCGCGTGGTCTGCAGCAAGGCCATGCACAGACCGTTAAAGGCGCGGCGCTGGTCGGCCTTGTCGGGTTCGTGGCTGGACGGGTCGCCGTTGCCCACGCCGATCAGGCGGCCGGGGCCGCGGACGGCGAAGCGCACGGCGTCGCTGGCGGTAGGCACGATGCGGCCCTTGGCATCGACGATCTCCACCGCGACCACGGCCACGTCCTCGGCGTCGGCCAGCAGATTCGCCCGTTCGCAGCGCAGGCGCACCGCGGCCGGGGCGCCCACGGTCTCGCGGAGCTGCGTCAGCACCTGTTTGCCGCCGCGGTAGCCGCGCGCTTCGATGCGGCCGGGTGCGTAGCGCACGCGCCATTCGACGTAGCCGTAGGCCGGCACCTGCTGCAGGCCCTGGCTGACGCCGTTGACCAGCAGTTCCACCGCGTCCAGGTTGCTGTGGCACCACACGTCGACCATGCCGTTGTCGCGCTCGTCCAGCAAGCCGTCCCAGTTCCAGTGCGGGAACAGGTGCAGCACCGGCGCGGCGGTCCATTGCGCGCGGTAGTACCAGTAGTTGTCCTTGGGGAAGCCGCAACTGTCGAGGATGCCGAACTGCGAAGCGACGTTCGGCCAGCGGTTGTACGGGGTCGGCTCGCCGCGGTAGTCGAAGCCGGTCCAGACGAAGCCGCCGGCGATGTACGGGCGCTGCGCGACATAGCTCCACCAGGCTTCGGCGCTGCTGGCCCACCAGGGGTAGTCGAGGTCGTAGGCGCGGGCATAGCCGCGCACGTCGTCGGTGCGGTAGTTGCCGCGCACGCCGACGGTGCTGCCGGTCTCGCTGCCGTAGACCGGGATCTGTGGATGGCGCGCATGGAAGGCGTCCATCTGCGTGGTGCGGTAGTTGAAGCCGACCACGTCCACGACCTGCCCGACCCCATCGTCGAAGCCCTTGTCCATGGCGAAGGTGGTGGGGCGGCTCGGATCCAGGCGCCGCACCAGGCGCTGCATGCGCGCGACGATGCGCGCGCCGCGCGCGGTGACCATCTGCGGCTCCTCGTTGCCCAGCGACCACAGCATCACGCAGGGATGGTTGCGGCCGCGCCGCACCATCGACGTCAGTTCGGCCATGGCCTCGTCGTCGGAGGACATGCGCCGGGTCTCGTCGATCAGCAGCAGGCCCAGCCGGTCGCACAGCTCCAGCAGCGCTGGCGAGGCCGGGTTGTGCGCGCTGCGATAGGCGTTGCAGCCCATCGACTTGAGCTGGCGCAGGCGCCATTCGTGCAGGCGGTCGGGAATGGCGGTGCCGACGCCGGCATGGTCCTGGTGGTTGTTGGTGCCGTGCAGCTTGTAGGCCGCGCCATTGAGCAGCAGGCCGCGCTGCGGATCGAACTGCAGGCGGCGCACGCCGAAGTGGGTGGTGGTCGCGTCGCAGGTATGGCCGTCGCCGAGCAGGCGCGTGGACAGCGTGTAGCGTTGCGGGTTCTCCGGCGACCACGGCGCGGGCGTGCCCAGGTCCAGGGTCTGCTGCACGCGCTGCACCACGCCGGGCTCGACCGTGATCGGCGCGGAACTGGCCTGGGCGACGATGCGCCCGTCCGGCGCGCGGATCACCGAGACCACGCTGCACTGCCGCGGCGTCGCGCCGTGGTTGCCGAGTTCGGTCTCCACCAGCGCCTGCGCGGCGCCGCCGTCCCAGACGCTGCGCACGTACACGCCGTCCATCGGCACGTGCAGTGCGTCGGTGGTGCGCAGCCAGACGTGGCGGTAGATACCGGCGCCTTCGTAGAACCAGCCTTCGCCGAGCGTGGCATCCACGCGCACGGCGATGATGTTCCTGGCGCCGTAGTCGAGCACGTCGCTGAGGTCGACTTCGAAGCCGCAGTAGCCGCTGCCGTTGCGGCCGACGATGTGGCCGTTGCAGAACACGATGCAGTCGCGGAACACGCCCTCGAATTCCAGGCTGATCTGCTTGCCCAGGTCTTCCGCCGGAATCTCCAGCACGCGCCGGTACCAGCCGATGCTGGTCTGCGGATCGGTGCGGCCCAACGGTTTGTAGCCGTGCGCGGCGGACGGGTCTTCGCCGTTGACCAGGGTGGAGGTCGGATCCTGGCGCGGCGGCAGCGCCACCGCCCAGTCGTGCGGCAGGTCGATGCGCTCCCAGGCGCTGTCGTCGAAGCCGAGCAGGGCCGCATCGGCGGTGTCCTTGCCGGCCTTGGCGTAGGTGCGCTGGAAGGTGCCGAAATTGAAGTCGCGCGCCGGGTCGTCGG
>NZ_AQOJ01000968.1:0-2593 GCF_000364685.1 Xanthomonas sp. SHU 166 | reverse complement strand
GGCGGCCGGCGCGGCCGCGGGGGCGGCGGCCACGTACTGCGGCGCGCTGGCGGTCATGCCCTTGGGGGTGCGCGCCAGGCGCACGCTTTCCTCGCCTTCCTTGATCTCGATCTCGGCGAGATTCGATTCTTCCAGCAGGTCGATCAGTTTCTTGATTTTGCGGAGATCCATAACGGCCTCGTGAGGTGACTTTGAAAAAGACCGGGCGCGCGGCCCGGGGACTCAGACGGGGGTATGCGGTGCCGGTTGGGCGTGGGCGCGGCTCATGCGGCCGCTCCCAGGCGGGTCAGCGCCGCGTCCATCGCGTAGCGGTAGCTGTCGGCGCCGAAGCCGCAGACCACGCCGACCGCGTGGTCGCTGAAATAGCTGTGGTGGCGGAACGGCTCGCGGCTGTGCGGGTTGGACAGGTGGATCTCGATGAACGGGATCGCCACCGCCGCCAGCGCGTCGCGCAGCGCCACCGAGGTATGGGTGAAGGCCGCCGGGTTGATCAGGATGAAGGCGGTGCCGTCGCCGCGCGCGGCCTGCACCCGGTCCACCAGCACGTGCTCGGCGTTGGACTGCAGGCTCTCCAGCGTGTGGCCGGCGGCGCTGGCCTGGGCCAGCAGCGCGGCATCGATCTGCGCCAGGGTGGCATGGCCGTACACGCCCGGCTCGCGGGTGCCGAGCAGGTTGAGGTTGGGGCCATGCAGCAGCAGCAGTCGCGCCATCGGGAACAAAGCAGCGGAAAGGGCGGCAGTCTGCGCGAAGCCGGCATTGCTGTCCAGTTCGGCGAAGTTGCGGGTGTTTTAAACAAATGTTTGATTTTTCGCCGGTCTGCGTCGCGTCAGCGCAGGCATGGCGGGCGGGCAACGGGCCGCGCCACTGCCTGCGGTTATGTCGCATCTTGTGCGGGCCATGCAAGTGTCGCCGCAGCATGGGACGGCCACATTGCAGCGCCATCGCCACCGCGCGTCGACGCGTCGGCGGAAGTGGTATATACCATTTCAAAATCACTGAAATACCAGTCGAGGGTAGGCGCATGCGAACCGAGCGTATTGGCCGTTGTGGCCTTGGCCGCCACATCCTGGCGTTCGCGCTGCTGGCCGGGGCGACCGCGCCCGCGCTGGCGGCGGCGCCGGCCACCCTGCCGGCGGTGTACCCGACGCCGACCGCGCTGCGCCTGCTCGGGCCGGAGCTGCCGCTGGGGCCGTCGGTGGTGCTGGTGCAGGCCGGCAAGGCCGACCCGGCCACCGACGCGTTGGTGCGTGCGGTGCTGCGCGATGCCGGCGTTTCCCGCATCCGCCGCGCCAGCACGCTGTCGCACGACCCGCAGGCGGTGTCGGTGGTGCTCGGCACCGTCGACGCGGCGCCGGTGCGTGCTGCGCTGGCCGCCGTCGACCTGGACGTGCCGGAACGCGCGGAAGGCTATGCGCTGGGCAGCATGGCCAGCGGCCGCGGCACGTTGATCGTGCTGGCCGGCCGCGACGGTGCCGGCCTGTACCACGCGGCGCAGACCTTCCGGCAACTGGTCGCGCCCGGGCGCATCGCCTCGGTGGCGGTGACCGATGCGCCGGCGATGCCGGTCCGCGGCACGATCGAGGGTTTCTACGGCAAGCCCTGGAGCATGGCCGAGCGCGCCGCGCACCTGGCGTTCCTGGCGCGGTTCAAGGCCAACACCTACATCTACAGTCCCAAGGACGACGCCTTCGCGCGCGATCGCTGGCGCGCGCCGTACCCGGCCGCCACGCTGGCGGCGCTGGGCAAGCTGGCCGCGGTGGCCAATCGCGAGCACATCAATTTCGTCTACGCGCTCTCGCCGGGGCCGTCGATCTGCTACAGCGATGCGGCCGACCTGCAGGCGATCCGGCGCAAGTTCGCCGCGCTGCGCGCGCGCGGCGTGCGCAGCTTCTACATCGCCTTCGACGACATCGAATACACCAAGTGGAACTGCCCCGGCGACGCCGCCGCGTTCGGCCCGGCCGGCGAGCAGGCCGCTGCGACTGCGCAGGCGCAACTGCTCAACGCGGTGCAGGCGGACATCGCCGCGGCCGGCCACGGCGCGCTGATCATGGTGCCGACCGAGTACTACAACGTCACCGAGTCGCCGTACAAGGCGACCCTGCGCAAGGCGCTAGATCCGCGCGTGGTGGTGCAGTGGACCGGCACCGATGTGGTCCCGGCGTCGATCTCGGTCAGCGATGCGAAGAACGCGACCAAGGCGTTCGGGCGCAAGACGCTGCTGTGGGACAACTACCCGGTCAACGACTTCGCCGAGACCGCCGGGCGCCTGCTGCTGGCGCCGTACGACCGTCGCCAGGCCGGACTGTCGGCGGAATTGAGCGGCATCGTGTCCAATCCGATGAACCAGGAAGTGGCCAGCCGGCCGGCGGTAGCCGGGTTGCTGGCCTTCGCCTGGAACGACCGCGGCTACGACGCGCCGCGCACCTGGCGCGCGGCCGCGCGCGACCTGGCCGGCGGCGATGCGCAGGTGGCCGACGCGCTGCTGACCTTCTTCGACACCCAGCACCTGGCACCGACCTTCGGCCATCTGCCCTGGCAGCCGCAGGCGCCGCGGCTCAAGGCGCTGATCGATGCGACACGCGATGCGTTG